>NZ_BAAABL010000020.1:0-70862 GCF_039520965.1 Halarchaeum salinum | reverse complement strand
AGTCTACAACGTCGAACAAGCCGTGAAACAGTGAATCCCGTCGCCCTCTGCGGATTCAATGAAGCCCTGTCGACCCAAACGAGACGTACGACCGCGTCAAGAGCGCGTGCTCGTTCCCGGCCGACCGCTCGGAAGTCGTCGCCGCCGTCGGCTCGGTGACCATCGAATCTCCGGACGGCGAGACCGTATCGCTGGAGTCAATCCTCGAACGCGGCGGGGAATCGTCGTTCGAGTCGGCGCGCGAGCTCCACCACTCGGTGCTGGCGAACCTCGGCGAGGAGTACGTCGGACGCGAGGACTACGACGATCGCTCGTCGAACCACGAGCGCGATTCGCAGGTCTCCTTCTAGTCAGCGCGGCAGGCGAACGCCGTACGTGACGTTCGCCTCGGCGATGCGCCACTCGCCATCGACGCGTTCGAACTCGTCCGCGTAGTTAGCCTGCTGGACCGCGGTTTCGCCGTCCGCGGTCTCGTGATAGAGCGCGAGGTACCAGCGGCCGGTGGCGGTGTCGCCGTCCACGTCGATGCGGGCGTTCGTGACGGTGTGCGCGCTCTCGGCGTACGCGTCGTCGAAGACGTCGCGACCGAACGCTTCGAGCTCGTCGCGGCCTTCGAAGGTCGTGCCGTCGTTCATGACAAAGCGGCCGTCCGGGGCGAAGCAGCCAGCCCAGTCGCCGTAGCGGCCGTCGTCGATGGCGTAGCAGTACTCGTGTTTGAGCCGCTCGATGGCGGCGACATCGGCGTCAGTCACGTTCGCCGCCGGGGCGGCCGGCGTCATAACGGCTTGCGTCGCGGCGAAGGTTGCGTGCGCCGTCCCTCGATACCATAGCTTTTCCGCGTGGCGCGTCTCTGAGTAGTGTGAGTATCACTGACGGCGACACGGTTACGTTCGAGTACACGGGACGACTGGACGACGGCACGGTCTTCGACACCTCGCGCGAGGACGTCGCGGACGACGCGGGACTCGCGGAGGCCCAGCCGGATCGCGACTACGACCCGCTGACGGTCGAGGTCGGCGAGGGCGCGGTCATCGAGGGCATGGAGGACGGCCTTCGCGGCCTCGAGGCCGGCGACGAGGACACGCTCGAGATCCCGCCGGAAGAAGCGTACGGCGAGTGGAGCGAGGAGGCGGTCCAGGAGTTCGACACGGACGAACTGCACGAGATGCTGGGCGGCCAGACGCCCGAGGAGGGTGCGTACCTGCAGGCGCAGAACGGCCAGCAGGGCGAGGTCATCCACGCCGACGAGGAGACGGTGCGCGTCGACTTCAATCCGGAGCTCGCAGGCGAGACGCTGACGTTCGACGTCGAAGTCGTCGACGTCGAGTAAGCTAACGAGTCGCGCTGACGGCGAGCGTTTCGACGCGCTCGGCGGCGCGCGCGACGTCGAAGCCACCGTCGGCGAGCATCGTCGCCACGCGCTCGGCGTCGTGGCGCTCGGTCAGCGGCGGGCCGGTTTCGCCCGCCCCGGCGGCGCTCCAGTCAACGATGGCGAGGCGTGCGCCGGGGCGACAGACGCGTGCGAGCTCGGCGACGCTCTCGGCGTCCGCGAACTCGTGGAATGTCATCGTACCGTACGCACCGTCGAGCGCGTCGTCTGCGAGCGGCAGGTCGCCCACGTCCGCGGCGACGAGGGTAACGTTCTCGGGTGCGCCTTTTTCGCGATAGTAGTCGTGCATCGCGGGCTGCACGTCGACGGCGTGGAGCGTCCCGACGAACGGGGCGACGTCGTCCGCGTAGAACCCCGTGCCGCTCCCGAGGTCGGCGACGACGTCGTCCGGCTCGGGCGCGAGCATTCCGAGGAGTTCCTCGCGCGAACAGTACCGATAGCGTTCGGCCGCGTCCTCGAGAGTCGCGGCCTTCGCGGCGTCGAACGTGTGGAAACCCATAGCGGACGTACGACGGGCCGGGAGTTAGGTGTCCGGGACGTCGACGCTGCCCACGAGCGGTGGCAGGTAGGCGGGGGGCGCACGCCGGTAGCGGACGGGGACGCACGTATGAGTGCGACGAGCATTCAGTTTCCGGTGTCAGTTACCCCTTCTCCTTCGGTTTCCAAAGCATAAACGGCGTAAGTGAGACCGTCCTACGTGAACGTAACATGAGCGAGACGTACACCGTCACCGGCATGTCGTGCGAGCACTGCGAGCAGACCGTCGAGGACGCGCTCGTCGCGCTCGACAGCGTCAAGTCCGCGAAGGCGGACAACGAGGCCGACACAGTCGTCGTCGAGGGCGAACCGGACGACGCCGAAGTCGTTGCCGCCGTCGGCGAGGCGGGCTACGAGGCCTCGGCGTAAGACACGGACGCACGCGGATCGACGCATCGTCGAGCCGACCACCATACCGCCGTTCGATGCCGAACCATGGATACACGCGACTACCTGATACTCCTCGGAATGGCCGTACTGGTCGTCGTCGTCGGTGCAGCAACGACGACGAAACCGCTCGACGTGTTCTTCATGGGCGGGGTGATTGAGGCCGCCCGGACGACTGCCGCGATGGCGTGGATCACATGGTGGGCGCTCGTCTTCGGCTTCGCCATCGCGGGCGGCGTCGAGGCGTGGGTGGATTCGGACGACATCGCGAACCACCTCGCGGGCGACGGCCCGCGTGAGCTCGCGCTCGGGACGTTCTTCGGCTTCGTCTCCTCATCGTGTAGCTACTCCGCGATCGCCACCGCGAAGAACCTCTACAAGAAGGGCGCGAGCGCCGGCGCGAGCCTCGGTGCGTTCATGTTCGCCTCGACGAACCTCGTCATCGAGATCGGCTTCGTCATCTGGTTGCTACTCGGGTGGCAGTTCGTCCTCGCGGACTTCGTGGGCGGATTGGTCCTCATCGGCCTCCTCGCACTCGCCTTCCGCTACCTCGTCCCGGACGACGTCCTCGAACGCGCCCGCGAGCACGCGACGGACGACGACACCACTGTCTCGTGTCCGAACTGCGGGATGGACGTCGATCCGGACGAGACGGAGTATACCCGCGAGATCGACGACACGACCTACTACTTCTGCTCGCGCTCCTGTATGGAGTCGTGGGACCCCGACGAGGCGAACACGACGATCCGCGAGCGGGCGACGTCGCTTGCGGGATGGCGCGACCTCGCCGACAAACAGTGGAAGGAGTGGGGGATGCTCTACGACGAGATCGCACTCGGCTTCGTCTTCGCGGGGATCCTCGCGGGCTTCGTCCCCCAGTCCGTCTGGACCGCGCTCTTCGGGGCCGAGATTCTTGGCTCGCCCGCGATCACCGTTGTCGCGATGGCGATCCTCGGCGCGGTCGTCGGCGTCGTCACGTTCGTCTGCTCCGTCGGGAACGTCCCCTTCGGCGCGCTGCTCTACACCGAGGGGCTCCCCTTCGGCGGCGTCCTCTCCTACATCTACGCCGACCTCGTCATCCCGCCGATCATGGAGGCCTACCGGGAGTACTATGGCGGGACGTTCGCGGCCGTCCTCTCCGCGCTCATCTTCGTCGCCGCGATCGTCACCGGCGTCCTGGTCCACGGCGTCTTCGTCGCGCTCCATGGCCTCACCGGGATCGTCTTCGTCCCCGACCCCGCGACGGCGACCGTGACCGAGTTCCACATCGCGCTCAACTACAAGGCCGCGCTGAACGCGCTCGCCGTCGTCGTCTTCGCCGCCCTCTACTGGCTCCACAAGAGCGGCGACGACGAGATGGATCACAGTGGAGGCGGTGGCCACGATGCAGGCAGCGGACACGAGCACGGTGACGCGGCGGGCGACTGACGACGGCGGGGTGTAGATTGTGCGGCGACGGCGATCGGGGCGGTGACGTCGGGGTTAGCGCGCTTTGAAGTCGTTCGTGCCCCTTCTAGTCATCATATGGCAGACCCGAACCCGACGCCGGGAATCCACCATGTAACGTGCGTGGCGAGCGACCCACAGCAGAACCTCGACTTCTGGGTGGAGACACTCGGTCTCCGCCTCGTGAAGCGCTCGATCAACCAGGACGACCCGAGCACCTACCACTTCTTCTTCGCGGACGCGGAGGGGACGCCCGGGACGAGCATGACGTTCTTCCCGTGGGGCGATATGCAACAGGGGAAGGTCGGCTCCGGACAGGTCGCACGAATTGCCTTTCGCGTGCCCGAGGGGAGCCTCGACTACTGGGAGGCGCGCTTCGATGAGTACGGCGTGGACTACGACGAGCGCGTGGAGCGATTCGGCGAATCCGTCCTCCCGTTCCGCGACCCGGACGGGCTCCCGGTCGAACTCGTCGCGGTCGACCTCCCCGACGACGAGCCGACGGTCCCGTGGACGGCGTTCGTCTCCGAGGAGCACGCGATTCGCGGCTTCCACTCCGTGACGCTCTGGCTCACGGACCCCGACCCGACGATCGACCTCCTCGAAACGATGGGGCTCGAACGGGTCGGCACCGAGCAGTCCCCGGGCGACACGCCCGGCGACGAGCGAACGCGTTTCGCGGCGGCCGGCGAGGTCGGCAAATACGTCGACGTCCTCCCGACCGTCGAGGCAAGCAGGCAGGGTCACGGCACCGTTCATCACGTCGCCTTCCAGACGCCGACGGATGACGATCAGGCTGAGATGCGCACGGCCGTCCGCTCGATGGGGCTACGGCCCACCCAGCAGATCGACCGGCACTGGTTCCGCTCCGTCTACTTCCGCGAGTTCGATGGCGTCCTCTTCGAGCTCGCAACGAAGGACCCCGGCTACGCGAGCGACGAACCGCTCGACGACCTCGGCGGCCGGCTCGTCCTCCCCGGGAAATTCGAGGATCGCCGCACGGAGATCGAGGCGACCCTCCCCGACGTGACGATCCCCACGCCTGAGGGTAAGAGCGAACAACCCGACGCCGAGGCCGACGCGGACGACTGACGCGAACGGCGAGACGGCCGAGGCGAAGAGACAGGACAACGAGGCGCGCACGTCGGGCCTACCCGGCTGAGCCACCGGCTTCCTCCGCGAGTTCCTCGTAGCGCTCCGCAAAGCGCGCCTCGCAGGTCGGACAGCAGAAGCGGTAGCGGTCGCCGCCAAAGCGGGCGCTCGTCCCCTCGTCCGTGACGGTGTTCCCGCACTCCGCGCAGGCGACGGCGAGGTCCGCGTCCGCGAGATCGTTCGTCCAGTCACTCGCCGCGATGATCGAGACGTCGTAGTCCGCGACGACCGTCGTGTCGAGCGCGTCCGCGAGCCACGACTCGACGTCCGCGTTCGGCAGGCTGGCGTGCGCGACGACGCGCGCGTCCGCACTCCGATAGACGTGCTGGGTCCCCTCGGCCTCGCGTAGGGACGCGTAGACGGCCGTCGCATGGCCGGGCTCGACGGTGACGTCGACGAGCAGCGGCACCCGGTCCGCGAACGCCGAGCGATCGACGTCGACGGTGAAGCGCTCGATGACGCCGGCTTCCCGGAGCCGCGAGACGCGATCCGAGACGGCGGGCCCGGAGAGACCGACCTCGTCCGCGATCTCGCTGTACGGCCGGCGTGCGTCCGCGTGGAGGAGTCGGAGGATCTTCCGATCGGTGTCGTCCAGATCGTGCACACGCCCGATAGCGCCTACGGGGGCAAGGCGATTTCGGGGTCGGCCCCATCCGCGGTGACGCGAGCGAACCGCGACGCGGCTTCGAGACGCGCTCGATCGAGCCGTCGTGGACCGAACCTACTTCATCGGGGACGGCGAAGGGGAGGGCGTGCGACGAAGCGCTACGGGTGAGTTAGTGTGACGTACGAGAACGTGCTCGTGCCGACGGATGGGAGCGGCGGCGTGCAGGACTCGGTGACGCAGGCGCTCGACATCGCGGAGCGCGCCGGGGCGACGGTCCACGCCCTCTACGTCGTCGACGGAAGCCTCCGCAAGCGACTGGGCGACGTGGCCTTCCCGGACGACGAACTGCGCGTCACGGGCGAGAACGCCGTCGCGTCGATCGAGGGCGCGGCCCACCGCGCCGGTCTCGACGCCGAAACCGAGATCGTCGAGGGCGACCCCGCTGGCGAGATCCTCTCGTACGTCGCCGACAACGCGATCGACCTCGTCGTCATGGGGACGCACGGCCGCGAGGGCGCGTCGCGCGCCGTCCTCGGGAGCACGACCGAATGTGTCCTCCGACGTGCCGACGTCCCCGTCCTCGTCGTCCGCACGACCGAACACGACTAGGGCGGCGACGAGGCGGACCGCTTAACCGGACTAGTGGCGAACCATCACCGCATGAGCGACGGCCTCGACCGAATGAGCGTCACCGTTCCGTCCGACCTCCGCACCGCCCTCGACGACGTCGTGGAGAGCGGGGATTACGCCAGCCGCTCGGAGGCGACACGCGACGCGCTCCGGGCGTTCGTCACGGAGTTCAACCAGCAGACTGGGCTCGCCGGCGCGCTCAGCGGGACCGTCGTCGTCCTCTACGATCACGACCACAGCGGCGTCGCCGAGGCGATGACCGACCTCCAACACGACTTCGCCGACACCATCATCGCCGTCCACCACGTTCACCTCAGCGACCACCTCTGTCTCGAATCCATCGCCGTCGAGGGCGACGGCGAGGACATCGAGGCGTTGCTGGGCCGCCTCCGCCCGCTCGAGGGCGTCCACCACGTCAAGCTCACCGTCGTCGACGCCGAGGGATGATCGAGACGCGGGGACGATTGCGGTGGTATCCGACACCTTCCGGGGCTACAAACCGCGGCCGATCCACCTCCCAGTATGCGCGCGTACGAACTGCAAGAGCACGACCCGGAGTTCCAGGGACTCGAGATCGTCGAGCGCGAACGCCCCGAGCCCGGCCCCGACGAGGTGCTGGTCGAGATCGAGGCGGCCTCACTCAACTACCGTGACCTCGCCATCGCGGCGACGGAGTTTGGCTACCCCGGCGAGGAATACCCGATGATCCCGCTGTGCGACGGCGCGGGTGACGTCGTCGAGGCCGGCGAGGACGTCGAGCGCCTCGGCGTCGGCGATTCGGTCGTCGCGCCATTCTTCCCGGACTGGGTTGATGGCCCCGGGACGCCGGAGAAGACGTACACGGCGACCGGTGGGAACCGCCCGGGGACGCTCGCGGAGTACGCGGTCTTCCCGGCGGACGCGACGCCGAAGATGCCCGACTCGCTCGACTACGAGGAGGCCTGCACGCTCACCTGTGCGGGGCTGACGGCGTGGACGGCCCTCGCCGAGCACGGGGATCTGACGGCGGGCGAAAGCGTTCTCTGTCTCGGGACGGGCGGCGTCTCGACGTTCGCCCTCCAGTTCGCGGACGCGATGGGCGCGACGCCGATCGTCACGTCCTCCAGCGACGCGAAACTCGACCTCGCGGAGGCCCGCGGGGCCGAGGTGACGATCAACTACGAGGAAACCCCGGAGTGGGGCGAGGCGGTCCAAGAGGCGACGGACGGCGTCGGTGTGGACCACGTCGTCGAGGTCGGCGGCGCGGGCACGCTCGAACGCTCGCTCGGGGCGGTGCGGTACAACGGCGAGGTCCACCTCATCGGCGTGCTCTCGGACCCGGAGGCGGAGGTCTCGCCGCAGCCGGTCCTCCACAAGGCGAGTAGCGTGCGGGGCGTGAGCGTCGGGAGTCGCGCGGCGTTCGACCGGATGGCGCGCGCGATCGACGCGAACGGGATCGAGCCGGTTGTCGATCGCGTGTTCGGCTTCGAGGACGCGACGGCCGCCTATCGGTACGTCTGGAACGGCGAGCATACCGGAAAAGTCGTCATCGAGGTCTGAGCTAATCGAGCGCGCGCTCCATCTCGAACTCGAGCGGGCGCTCGTTCGTGATCTCGAAGTCGTAGTGCTGGTAGAGCGAGACGGCGGGGCTGTTCGACTTCTCGACGTGGAGCCAGACCGTCTCGACGCCGCGCGTGCGGCCGTAGTCGAAGAGCGCTTCCATCGTGTGCGTCCCGACGCGCGCGCCCTGATAGTCCGGTTGGACGAAGATGGCGAGCTCGTAGGCGTCGCCGTCGGGGACGAGGACGGCGTGGGCGACCGGGGCGTCGTCGTGTGTGACGAGGACGTGAGCGGCACCGAGATCACCGAGGCGGTCCAGCCACGACCGGACGGCGTCCGAGCCCGTCGGTGGAAGCCCCTGCGCGCGGTCCTCGAACCCGAACGTCCCGTACATCCCGGCGAGGGCGGCGACGTCGCCGTTCGGGAGTGATCCCTGATACCCCGTGATGTCGAGATCGCGCCCCGCGCGGTCGGTCACGGTAGCGACGTGGACGCCGGCACCGTCCGTGGTTGACGAATCAGCACCGATTTCTGAATCTGGAGCGCATTTCGACATCTTGATCTCGAATAGATACACGTACGCATTATACAAATAGGTTTTTCTCCATAGTTTTTCACTAGGTGTGTTCGTCAGTGCCGTCTCGAACCGCCCACCTACAAGCGACGCGGAGTCGAAGTCGAACGCATGTCGGTTCTCGATCTGCTGATCGGTGCGAGTGCCGGACAGCGCATCGTCGTCGTCGGCACGCTCGTCCTCTACGGCTATCTGGCCCTTCGGCGGCCGGCGACCGCACGCACGGCGGCGGAACGGGGGACGAAAACTCTCGTCGCGCTCGCGACGCTCGTGCTCGCCGCGCTCCTGCTCGCGAGTGCGGTCGGCCAACTCCTCCCGCGGGAGACCGTCGCCGGCTTCGTCGGCGGGGCCGCGGGCACACCGGGAATCGCCCTCGCCGGACTCATCGGCGGCGTCCTCCCCGGCGGGCCGTACGCCGTCTACCCGCTCATCGCCGAAGTCGCGGACAGCGGCGCGGGGCTGGCGGCCATCCTCGCGTTGCTCATCGGCTACGGGGCCATCGGGCTGTTGCGCGTGCCGTACGGGCTCGTCTTCTTCGAGGGACGGATCGTCGCCGCGCGCGTCGCCATCGGCGTCGGCGTAACGGTCGCGTTCGCCGCCGTCGCCGCGGTGGTGGTCGGCGCGTGAGTCGCCTCGGCACGCTGATCGGCGACTCGTGGGGGCAACGCGTCGTCGTCATCGGCACGCTCGTCCTCTACGCGGCGTTGATCGTCACCGCCCCCGACGTCGCGTGGGCGAGTTTCGCAGGCGGGCTCTCGACGGTCACCAGTCTCGCGACGACCATCGTCGCCGCGTTCTTCCTCGCGAGCGCCATCGGCCAACTCCTCCCGGAGGACCGACTCGCCGAGCTGCTCGGCGCGTCCGCCGGCGTCCACGAAGTCGTCGCGGCCGGCCTCGTCGCCGGCCTCATCCCCGGCGGGCCGTATGCCGTCTACCCCATCATCGACCGGATGCGCGAGCGGGGCGCGGGGACACCCGCCGTCCTCACGATGCTCACCGGGTACAATCTCATCAGCGTCGGGCGCGTGCCGTACGGGCTCGTCTTCTTCAGTCCGCACGTCGTCGGACTCCGCCTCCTCGTCGCCGGCACCGCGACGGTCGCCGTCGGGACCGGGTTGTTCGCGGTCGGCGCGCTCCGACGCGGCGCGTGAGGGTGACCGGGGCGAAAGGAACCGGCGAAGGAGGGGGGCGGTGGAGGAATGGGGCGGGCGAAAAAGAGGTAGTCAGACCGCAAGATAGGACGCGATGGCGTCCTCGTCCTGCAGGTCGTTGGGGCCGATCTCGTCGACGATGCGCCCGCGTTCCATGGCGTAACAGCGATCGGCCATGTCCTGGATCGCGCCGAGGTTCTGCTCGACGAAGAGGACGGTCGTGCCGAGTTCGGCGTTGAGCTCGCGGAGGTTCTCGCTGATCTCCTCGACGATAGAGGGTTGGACGCCTTCGCTGTGCTCGTCGAGGAGGAGCAGATCGGGGTTGCCGACGAGCGCGCGGCCGATGGCGAGCATCTGCTGTTGACCGCCGCTCATCGTCCCGGCCTTCTGATCGCGGCGCTCCTCGAGGATCGGGAAGTAGTCGTACACTTCCTCGTAGAGGTCGTGCGCCCGATCGCGGTTGACGCTCTCGCCGACGAGGAGATTCTGCTCGACGGTGAGCGACGGGAAGACGTCGCGTCCCTGCGGAATGTATCCGATACCGGCGTTCGCGCGTTCGTTCGCGCTCGTCCCCGCGAGATCCTCGCCCTCGTAGCGGACGACGCCCGAGGTGGGATCAAGCAAGCCGATGATCGTCTTCATCAACGTCGATTTGCCGGCCCCGTTCTTCCCCATGACGCCGACGATCTCACCCTCCTCGACCGTGAGATCGACGTCGCGGAGGACGAGCGTCGTGTCGTACGACGCGGAGAGCGAGTCGCATTCGAGTACGGGTGGCACGTCTCACTCACCCCCCAGGTAGATCCGCCGGACCTCGTCGTCGTTGCGAATGTTGGCGATCGAGTCCTCGCGGAACACCTCGCCGCCGTGGAGGACGGTCACCTCGTCCGCGATCTCCGCGACGAAGTCGATGTCGTGTTCGATGACGATGAACGCGATGCCGTCCGCGTTCAGTTCGGTGACGAGGTCGGCGACCTCGGCGCGTTCCTCCACGGAAAGGCCGGCGACCGGTTCGTCGAGGAGGAGGAGGTCGGGTTCGAGTGCGGCAGCCATCCCGATCTCCAGGCGGCCCTGCTGGCCGTGTGCGAGGTCGCCCGCGGGCGTGGTCGCGCGTTCGGCGAGGTCGATACGCTTGAGCGCGTCGAGGATCGCCGCGTCGAGGTCGGCGTCGCCGTGGGTCCGCTGGACCGAGAGGCGCATGTTCTCGTACGCGGTGAGCTCGTCGAACACGGAGGGAACCTGGAACTTCATCCCGATCCCGAGGTCGACGCGCTCGTTCGGCCGGTAGTCCGTGATGTCCGTACCGTCGTAGTAGATCGCGCCCTCCGTCGCGGTGTGGCGGCCCGTGATGAGCTTCAACAGCGTGGATTTGCCCGCGCCGTTCGGTCCGATGAGACAGCGGAGTTCGCCCTCCGAGACGTCGAAGTCGACATCGTCGATGGCGGTGAAGCCGCCGAAGCGCTTCGTGAGACCGTCGGTCTGGAGGAGGGTGTCGGTCCCCGGACCGGTGGCGGCGACGGCCGGCGATTTGCGGCCGGCCGTGTCGGACGGCGGCGGCGAGTCATCGGTCGTCTCCGTGGTCGATGCGTTTGTCGTCTCCGCGGTCGATGCGTTTGTCGTCTTCGTGGTCGATGCGTCGGTCGTGTCGCGGTCGGTGTCTGTCGCGGTCATTCTGGGGTCCCCTCAGCCGTGTCCGTATTCGTGCCGAAGCGATCGCGTGCGCTGATGATCACCGTGTTGAGCCGCGGAACAACCCCTTCGGGGACGAAGAGGATCGCCAGCAGCAGGACGACGCCGACGACGATCAGCGCGTACTGGCTCCCCGTCACGGAGAGCTGTTGGCGGAACCACTCGATGGCGACGGTCGCGACGACGGCCCCGAGCAGGGAGCGCCGGCCGCCGACGGCCACCCACACGACCGGGATGGACGCGAAGGTGATCCCGAAGACGGAGGGGCTGACGTAGTTGCCCCACGTCGCATACAGGACGCCGGAGAGGCCGGCGAGCGCGCCGCCGAGGGCGAAGACGAGCAGTTTGACCCGCCGAACGTCGTAGCCGAGCATCTCCGTCCGGTCCTCGTCCTCGCGCGTGGCGACCATCGTGTAGCCAAAGCGGCCGTTGACGAGCGCGCGGAGCCCGAGATAGGTCGCGACGAGCGCGACGAGCGTGAACCAGTAGAAGGACGCACCATCGAGCGTAATCGCCGTCTCGCCGACGCCGAAGGCGAGGCTCGGGATGGCGGGGATCCCGTTGAACCCGCCGAGCGGGACCGAGCCAACTGTCCACTCCGAGCCGGCGGTCTGTGCCATGAAGGTGTTCAGGACGAGTGCGACGACGAGCGTGAGGATGGTGACGTAGACGTCGCGGACCTCGCCGTAGAACATGAAGTAGCCGAGCACGAGCGCGACGAGCGTCGCGATCCCGACGGAAACCGGGAACGCGAGCATCGTCGTCAGCGTGCTCGAGAGGTTCATGCTGATGAGGGCGAAGGAGTAGCCGGCGACGCCGAAGAACACCACCTGCCCGAAGCTGAGGATCCCCGTGTACCCCCAAATGACCGTGAGGGAGAGCGCGAGGATCGCGTAGAGCAAGTAGAGCGCGGCGCTGGAGGCCGCGTACGCCCCGAAGCCGATCGGATAGCCGAAGAGCCCGACGAGGACGACGACGAACCCGAGCCAGAATCCCCGGCTGTTGCCGATGGTGTTCGGGCCCTCGAAGGGCCGACAGAGCCGGTCGAAAGTCTCACCGAGGCTCATTCACTCGCCCTCCATGCGGTTACGGACGTTCTCGACGAGCCCCGTCAGGCCACTCGACAGGACGCGGATGACGAGGATCGCCGTCAGGAGCATCGCGATCTGGCCGTAGAACGTCCCGAAGAGGTTCGTGAACACGGCGTCGATGAAGCCGAGCAGCCCGCTGGCGAGCGTCGTCCCGAGGAGGACCGACGGCCCGCCGACGACGACGGCGACGAACGCCTCGACGAGGAACGACGAGCCCATGCCGGGGACGACGGTGAGCGTCGGCGCGTAGAGCGCCCCGGTCAGCCCGGCGAGCGCGGAGCCGATGACGAACGTCGCGGTGTACATCCGGTCGGTGTCGACGCCGAGCGCACGCGCGGTGTCGGGGTCCTGAATCGTCGCCCGAGCGCGGATACCGAACTCGGTGCGCGTGAAGACGACGTAGAGCCCGCCGAGCACGAGGACTGCGACGAGCGAGAGCAACACGCGGTACGTCGAGTAGGAGAACTCACCGTACGCGATGTTGCCGAGCGGCGTCGAGACCTGCGGGATGGAGTTCCCGAAGACGATCCGCATCCCCTGCGTGAGGATGAGCCCGAGCGCCCATGTGGCGACCATCGAGTCGAAGAGCCGATCGTAGAGCCGGTGGATGATCGTCCGCTCCAGGATGAACCCCATGGCGGCGGTCACGAGCACGCCGATGGCCATCGCGACCGGGAGAGGGGCACCCGCGTTCGCCGACAGCGTCGTGCCGTACGCGCCGATCATGATGAACTCGCCGTGGCCGAGGTTGATCACGCCCATCATCCCGAAGATGATGGCGAGCCCGACCGCCGCGAGCACGACGAACGCGAAATTGTCTGCGAACTGGAACAACAGGTTGAGTGCGTTCATTCTTGCGTGGCGTCGGCCTCCTCGTAGTAGTCCGCGGGGACGTACTGGGTGGTCTCCTCGTTCTCGCGGAGGTTGCAACCGACCGTCTCCGAGAGGAACTGTTCAGGGATGCGCTGCTCGTCCTCGACGGTGATGTTGTGTTCCTCATCACACCGGAAGACGTGCATATTGTGCGTCATGTGGTGGACCGGCCCCTGCAACGAGATGTCGCCCTCAGGGGCGGAGATGTCCATCCCGTTCTCGAGTTCCTCGATGATGTCGGCCTGGTTCGTCGAGCCGACCGCCTCGGCCGCACGGGCGTACATCTTGATCGAGAAGTAGTTGTTGACGGCCTCCTCGTTGATGTACGCGGCGTCCGGGTACTTCTCGTAGAACCGATCGACGAACTCCTGGTTGCGGTCGGTCGGGATCTCCTCCATGTAGTTGAACCCGCCGTAGACGTTCGCCATCGCGGGCGCGTCAAGGCGCTTGTGCTGGTAGCCCTGCGCCATCACGGTCGAGGTCCCCATCGGGATGTCGAGGCCGGCGGAGGTCCGCTGGTTCCAGAAGGACGTGTGGTTCGCGCCGACGAGCAGCGCCATCACGAAGTCCGGATCGGCCTCCTGGATGTTGTTGATCGTGGAGCCGAAGTCCGTGACGGAGAGTGGGATGAACTCCTCGCCGATGACGTTCGCGTCGTTCTCGTCGGCGAGCACGCGGACCCAGTCAGCGGAGAGCTGCCCGAAGTTGTAGTCGGCCGCGATCGTGTAGATGTCGGAGCCGAAGTTCTCGACCATGTACGGGAGGACGCTCCCGAGCTGCTGGCGCGCCGTCGCACCCATGCAGAAGGTGTAGGAGTCACAGACGCCCCCCTCGTACTGCGTCGTGTAGAAGTAGAGCTGTTCGTTCTGGTCGATGATGGGGCGGATCGTCTCGCGCGTCGCCGAGGAGTAGCCCGCCCAGAGGGCGTCGACGTTCTCCTCGTTGATCGCCTGCCGGGTGAGCTGCTGGTAGCGCTGGTTGTCGGACTGCGGGTCGGGTGCGAACGTCTCGATCTCGTTGCCGAGGATGCCCCCGTTCGCGTTGAGCTCCTCGATGGCGAGCATGCTCGCCTGGTACTTCGGCGTCCCGTTGAGCGCGAAGTTCCCGGAGCGATCCTCGATGATACCGAGTTTGACCGTGTCACTCCCGCCGCTACCGCTGCCACCGGTCAGACAGCCAGCGAGCGCCGCGCCGCCGATCGCGCCGCCGGTCGCGAGGTACGACCGACGTGAGATCCCGGAGCGCCGATCGGTCATTCGTCGCTCACCTGAAGTTGATGAACATATTCAGATTTGCATTTTGGGTTGCTAGTACTAGTAGTGAAATCGGTGTAGATTGGGTGCACGTCCATATTTTTCGACATGGGTCCGAATCAGACACACATTAAAAAGACTTTCGAACCGGATGACATACATTGTTCTATAGTGGTTTAATTGTTTAAGGACACCATACGTGGTGCAGCGTTTCGTCTGTTCACCACACCTACTGTGGAAACAGGAGACAAGCGTCCGGAAAGATGAGTGGCGAGTCGATCGGGGGCTACGGGCCGAACACGCAGCTTCTCGTACAGTACAGGAATGAGAACCGAATTCCGAAAACAGCATGCAAGTATTGACTTCTGTGGCCTATCTTATTAGGATATAGCTAGAAATTGCGCGTAGGATGAATACGACGGATACGATCGGGATAGTGGAGGGCGGTCGATGACCGAGCGCCTCGTGCCGGGAGCAATCGACCCCGGTGAGGGCGACGTGACGATCAACGAGGGGCGGGAGACGGCGAGCGTGACGGTGTCGAACACCGGCGATCGGCCCGCACAGGTGGGGTCGCACTTCCACTTCTTCGAGGCGAACGCCGCGCTGGCGTTCGACCGCGAGGCCGCGTTCGGGATGCGTTTGAACATCCCGGCGGGGACGGCGGTGCGCTTCGAGCCCGGCGACGAGCAGGATGTCGACCTCGTCGCGTTCGGTGGGAAGCAGCGCGCGTACGGGATGAACGGGATGGTGAACGGGAGCGTGACTGTCGATCCCGACGCGGCGCTCGAACGCCTGCGCGACGCGGGGTACGCGGACACCGGCGCGCCGGACGGCGACGCGGGTACGAAGGGGGGCGAGGAGTCGTGACCCGCGACGTCTCCCGCGAGGCCTATACGGAACTGTATGGCCCGACAGTCGGCGGGCAGGTCCGGCTCGGCGACACGGACCTCCGCGTCGAGGTCGAGGAGGATTACCGGAGCGCGGGTGACGAGGCCGTCTTCGGCGGCGGGAAGACCATCCGCGACGGGATGGGGATGGCCCCGGGCGTCACACAAGCGGAGGGTGCGCTCGACTGGATGATCACGAACGCCACGATCCTCGATCCGGTCATCGGCGTCGTCGCGGCGGACATCGGCGTTCGGGACGGCCGGATCGCCGGGATCGGGAACGCCGGCAACCCGGACACGATGGACGACGTGGACATGGTGATCGGCGCGTCGACGGACGTCTACCCCGCGGAGGGGAAGATCGTCACGCCCGGCGGGCTCGACATCCACATCCACTTCAACTCGTCGGGGCTCTACGAGCACGCGCTCGCCTCGGGGATCACGACGATGCTCGGCGGCGGCTACGGCGGTGGGGCGGCGACGACGACGGCCGGTCCGGTGAACATCGAACGCTTCCTGCAGGCGGCGGAGGAGTGGCCAGTCAACGTCGGCTTCTACGGGAAGGGGAACTCGAGTGAGCCGGAATCGCTGTACGAGCAGGTCGAAGCTGGGGCGTGTGGCCTGAAGATCCACGAGGACTGGGGCGCGACACCGGGCGTCATCGACACCTGCCTCACGGTCGCCGACGAGGAGGACGTGCAGGTCGCGATGCACACGGACACGCTGAACGAGACCGGATTCCTCGAAAACACCGTCGAGGCCATCGACGGCCGGACGATCCACCTCTTCCACATCGAGGGCGCGGGCGGCGGCCACGCCCCGGACATCATGGAGGCCGTCGGCGACCCGAACGTCCTCCCGTCGTCGACCAACCCCTCGATGCCGTACACGACGAACACGTTCGACGAGCACCTCGACATGGTGATGGTCTGTCACCACCTGAACCCGGACGTCCCCGAGGACGTCGCGTTCGCGGAGTCGCGCATCCGCGCGGAGACCATCGCCGCCGAGGACGTCCTCCACGATACGGGCGCGATCTCGATGATGACGAGCGACTCGCAGGCGATGGGCCGGATGGGCGAAGTCGTCTCGCGGACGTGGCAGACTGCCCACAAGATGAAGACCCAGCGTGGGCCGCTCGCGGCGGACGGCCCCGCGGACAACGAGCGCGTGCTTCGCTACCTCGCCAAGTACACGATCAACCCCTCGATCGCCGCGGGGATCGACGACCACGTCGGCACGCTCGAACCCGGGAAGCTCGCGGACCTCGTCCTCTGGGACCCGGCGTTCTTCGGGAGCAAGCCACATGTGACGTTCAAGGGTGGCTTCCCGGTCTACGGCGAGATGGGTGAGTCGAACGGCTCGCTGATGACCTGTGAGCCGATCATGCAGCGCCCGCGCGCCGGCGCGGTCGGGAAGGCCAAACACGCCCTCTCGCTCTCCTTCGTCAGCCCCGCCGCGAAGGAGCGCGGCGTCGGCGACGAGTATGGCTTGGACACGGAGACCGTCGCAGTCTCCGGGACGCGGACGATCGACAAGAGCGACATGGTGCGCAATTCGACCCGGCCGGACGACATCGAGATCGACCCCGAGACCTTCGAGGTGCGCGTCGACGGCGAGCACGTCACCTGCGAACCGGCCGCGGAACTGCCCCTCACCCAACGCTACATGCTATGAATCTTACACCGAAGGAACGCGAACGGCTCACGATCTACACGGCGGCGCAGCTCGCGCGCGACCGCAAGGAGCGCGGCGTGAAACTCAACCACCCGGAGGCCATCGCGTACATCTCCGATTGGATCTTCGAGGGCGCGCGCGAGGGGAAGGACGTCGCGGAGCTTCGAGCGGGCGCGACGGGTCTGCTCGGCCGCGAGGACGTCATGGGCGGCGTCCCCGAGATGATCGACATGGTGCAAGTCGAGCCGATGTTCCGCGACGGGACGAAACTCGTCACCGTCCACGACCCGATCCGGACCGATACTGCACGCGAGGTGGGGGGCGAATGAGCGCCGGGGAACGACTCACCCATCGCGACGTCGCGACCGTCGGGATCGGTGGCCCCGTCGGCTCCGGGAAGACCTCACTCATCAGCGAGGTCGTGCCGCGCCTCCGTGAGGCTGGCCTCGACGTCGGCGTCATCGCCAACGACATCCTGACACAGGCGGACGCTGACGCCTTACGTGAGCGCTTCGCCGGCGTCGTCCCCGAGGACCTCGTCGCGGGCGTCGAGACGGGCGCGTGCCCGCACACCGGCATCCGCGAGGACCCCTCGATGAACCTCCGGCAGATCGACGACTTCGTCGAGGCACACCCCGAGCTCGACCTCGTGATCGTCGAGAGTGGCGGCGACAACCTCGCTGCGACCTTCGATCCGGAGCTTGCGGACTACTCGCTCTACGTCATCTCCGTAGCGGAAGGGGACGACATCCCCGCAAAGCGCGGACCGGGCGTCGTGGACTGCGATCTCCTCGTCGTGAACAAGACGGACCTCGCACCACACGTCGGCGCGGACTTAGAGAAGATCGAACGCGACGCCGCTGCCGTCCGCGAGGGGCCCTACGTCCTCACGGACTGCAAGGCCGAGACGGGCGTCGAGGACGTCATCGACCACGTACGCTCGGAGGTACTGTTCGCGTAGATGGCGACGGAGAACGCGGCGGGAGCGGACGACGATGCGGCGACAGTAGACGACACTGTGGGGGTGAGCGAGGACGCCGAGGAGCCACGATGCGACGATCCGCGTGAGCCGACGCTCGCACACGAGCGCGACCTTCCGCCGGCCTTCGAACCCTACGAGGGCGAGTCGCTCCCGCAGGTCGGCGTGGGGTCGCCCGGAAAGGTGGGCGAACTCGACGCGACGTTCGCCGCGGGTGTCGACGGGTCGACGGATCTCGTCGCCGACTACGCGCGCGTCCCGTACCACCTGAGCGGGACGCTCGATCACGACGTTGGACGGCCCGACTTCGCCACGGCGTACGTTCAGAGCCCGACGGGCGGCGTCGCGCAGGGCGATCGGAACCGGATGATCGTCACCGCGGAGGCGGACGCGCGCGCACACGTCAGCACGGGGAGCGCGACGAAGGTGCTCTCGATGGACGCGAACTACGGGCGCGTCGACGCAACGTTCGTCGTCGAGGACGGCGCGCACGTCGAGTACGTCCCCGAGCAGACGATCCTCCACCCGGACGCGCGCTACTGTGGGGAGACGGCGGTGACGCTCGGGCACGACGCGAGCGCGATCCTCACGGACGTCGTCGTCCCGGGTCGCCTCGCGCGCGACGAGGCCTTCGACTTCGAGCGCTACTACGCGCGCACGACCGTCGACGGCCCCGACGGGCGCATCCTCGCGGACACGACGCACCTCGCACCGGGCGACCCACACGCGGACCCACGACGCGCGGGCGTCCTCGACGACTACACCGTGCTCGGGACGTGCTACGTGGCGACGACGCGCGACGTCGATTCGGGACGCCTGAGCGACCGACTCGCCGATCGACTCGTCGACGAACCCGCCCGTGCAAGTGCGACGGCACTCCCCCGCGACGGCGGGGCGTTCGTCCGCGCGCTCGGCGATCGAGCGGGGGACGTACAGGCGGCGCTCACGGCCGCGTGGGACGAGGCGAGTCGCGTCCTGCTTGATGCACCCGCACCCGACCAGCGCAAATACTGAGACACACCGATGGAACTCTACGACACCTATCTCGGGAACGAACGGACGGACAACGACGTCGCGGCGCGCGTCGAAACGAGCGAGGGCGACGCGGTTAGGCGCGTCATGCTCGACGAGACGACGCGACGGCGCTCGCGCTTTCGCACGACGGCGGATGACGGGACGGACGTCGGCGTCGTCGCGACGGACGCAGGGAGCCTCGAACCCGGCGACGTACTCGCGGGTGAGAGCGAACGCCTGCTTGTCGTCGGCCTCGCGGCACGGGAGGCGATCGTCGTCTCCATGACGGATGCGACGGCCACCGCGGAGACGATGGCACTCGCGGCAAAACTTGGGCATGTCGTCGGCAACCGGCACCGCGACCTGGCGGTCCGCGGGAGCGACGTCCTGATCGCCGTCGAGGAGTCGATCGAACGCCAGCGCGCGGAGATCGAGGGACACCTCCCAGAGGGGGCGACGGTCGGCGTCGAAGACGTTGACCCGACCCTGTTCGACGACGCGACGCCGGAGCACGAGCACGACAGCGGTGCGCACGGACACGGGGAGGGCGGCAGCGAGCACGGAGGCAAGGTGAACGGGCAGGAACGCGACGGGGAACACGAGCACGGCGATAACACCCACGAGCACATCCATGACGGCGACGACATTCACAAGCACGACGGCACGCACGGGCACACCCACGACGGCGACGCCCCCGCGAACGGCGTACGGACGCCGGGAGGTAGCGGGTCGTGAGCGACGTGGATGGGACCGAACCCGGCGCGCGCGCGAGGCTCGCCGCGTTCCGGCTCGCGGACTCGTTCCTCCCGGTCGGCGGGAACACGGTCTCGTACGGCCTGGAACAGTTCGTCCAGTCCGGGGCGATCACCGACGGCGACGACCTCCGCGAAGTGCTGGAGAGCTACCTCCGCCGGCAGGTAGGTCCCTGCGAGACGGTAGCGATCCGGGCGGCCCACGCGGCGGCGGACGACCTCGACGCGCTCGCACAGATTGATGAGACGCTACGGGCGACGACGCTCGCCGCGGAGTTCCGCGAGAGCGCGACGAAGGCCGGCCGTCGCCTCCTCGAAGTCGAGGCCCAGACGGGTGACGATCCCGTGATCGCGGCGTACGAGGAACGCGTGGCGAGTAGTGACGCACCGGGGAACTATCCGGTCGCGCTCGGGCTCGTGGCCGCGCGCCGCGGCATCGACGCCGAGGAGGCCTGCCTCCTGCATGCCCACTCCTTCGTGACCGACATGCTCGGTGCGGCCCAGCGCCTTCTGAGCCTCGGACACGTCACCGCCCAGCGCGTGCTGGACGACCTCGCGCCCGTCGCGGCGGACGTCGTCGCGGCGAACGAAGGGAGAGAAATCGACCGGATGGAGCCGTTCGCCCCGCTCGTGGACGTCCACGCGATGGAGCACGAGCGCGCCGACCGGCGGCTCTTCATGAGTTGAGGGATAGTTTTAGGCCGATGGGGGTCCTCGATACGGGCGAATGGTGAAATCGACCGTCCGGTTCCCGGAGGAGGTGCTCGACGCCGCCGAGGAGCTGGTCGAGCGCGGGCTCTTCACGAACCGCTCCGAGTTCCAGCGCTTCGCCGTCGAGTGCGTCCTCGAACAGGTCGACGAGGAGTACGAGCCGGCGATGCTGGACTACGACGAGCTGTACGCGGAGGTGTTTGCGGACGGCCCCGCGGACGAGGAGCCCGACGAGGGGTCGATGGACGACGAGTTCATCCAGACGGCCGCGCGCGTCCGCCAGTTGGCGATGCGCGGCGACGTCGAGACGGCGACGGACCTCGTCGACAGTCGGTATTCGCCGGCCGACCCGCGCGCGCTACTCCTGGAGGACCTGCTCGCGGAGTACCGCGAGTAAGCGCGGCGGACAGCAGTTACGCCAGTCGATCGCGGAGCGCTGCGCCGGTCGACGCGAGGAGCGTGACGGTCCCGTCGGGGGATCGAATCGCCGTCCCGTCGGCGTCGAGGGCGAGCGCGGCGACACGCTCCGCTGGAAGGTCAGACGCGTCGAGTTCGCTCGGCGATACGCCGGCGGCGAGCGTGGTCCCGTTCTCGACCGTGAGCGCGTAGCGGAGCGCGGGGTCGCGTTCGCGCGCGGCAAGCAGGATCTCGCCGAGATAGCCGGCATCGCCGAATCGGCCGTCCTCACCACCGGCGATATCGTCGAATCCCTCGGCGTACGGCGTCGCGCCCGCGGCGTCGGTCACAGACTCGATAGCGGCGAGGTTACGGACGGCCGTGGCGACCCCGTCGCGCGCGGCGTCGTTTCGGATCGTCGCAAGGTGATGGACGCTCCCCGTCGGGCCGCCGACGGCGTGCGGGTAGCGAATGGCACGCGCGACCACGTCGATCCCCGTCTCGACGGCGGTTTCGAGGTCGTCCCCGTGTGCGAGGCGGGCAGTGATCGCGCTGGAGATCGTACAGCCGGAGCCGTGGGTGCGTTCGGTGTCGATACGCTCGCTCGCGAACGTCCGGGTGCCCTCGTCGGTGACGAGGAGGTCGACAGCGCGCTCGTCGTCGGTATAGGGGTCGCCGCCGGTGAGGAGGACGGCATCGGCCCCCTGCTCGCGGAGGGTTTCGGCTGCCGCGACGGCGTCGCCGCGGGTCTCGATGGGTGAGTCGGTGAGCGTCGCGGCCTCGCTCGCGTTCGGCGTGAGGAGCGTCGCGTGCGCAAAGAGGGTGTTATAGGCCGCGGCGACGGTGTCGTCGGCAAGCACGTCACCAGCGGTGGCGACGAGGACCGGATCAACGACGAGCGGACCGTCGAAGTCGGCGACGGAATCGACGACGGCGCGGAGCGTCTCGGGCGTGCCGAGCATCCCCGTCTTCGCGGCGCGAACGTCGTAGTCGTCGGTGACGGCGTCGAACTGCGCAATGACGTCGTCCGGTAGAAGGTGATGGACGCCGTGGACGCCACGAGTGTTCTGTGCGGTGACGCTCGTGACGACGCTCGTGCCGTACGCGCCGCAGGCCTCCATCGTCTTCAGGTCAGCCTGGATGCCCGCGGCCCCACCGGAGTCGCTGCCGGCAATCGTGAGTGCGACGGGTGAGTCGACCGGGGCGGCGCGACGGGTCATGCGGCCACCTCCACGATGGCGTGCGCGAAAGCAGTGAACGACATACACGGGAGTATTACGCGGTGATACAATAGCGTAGTGGACGGCGGCTCGGTCGGCGATTCGTTCCGGGGCCGGCGGCTTTTCGTCGCCGCGGCTCCCAGAGTCGGCGTGGAGAACGCGAACCGGGGGTACGAGCGGCTGTTCGGCGACGACGCGCTGACGGTCGGGACGACGTTCCCGCTGACGGACGCCGACGAGGAACGCCCGGACGTTGAGCGTGAACTCGCGCTCGCCGAGCGCCTCGAAGCGTTCGGCTTCGACGCGCTGTGGGCGCGCGACGTGCCGACGTACTGGCCGAAATTCGGCGACACCGGCCAGACGTTCGATCCGTGGACGTGGCTGTCTCGGGTCGCCGGCCGAACGGACGACATCATACTCGGGACGGCGAGCGTCGTGCTCACGCTGCGCCACCCACTCCACGTCGCGAAGGCCGCGGCGTCGCTGGACCACCTCTCGGACGGCCGACTCGTGCTCGGCGTCGCCTCGGGCGATCGCCCACCGGAGTACGAGGCTTTCGGCATCAAGGAAGCCGAGCGCGGTGCGGCGTTCCGCGAGAGCGTCCGCGTCCTCCGGGCGGCGTGGCGCGAGGAGTACCCCGAGGTCGAGACTCGCTGGGGAACCCTCGACGGGACGCTCGACGTCGTTCCGAAGCCGACGGCCGGCGATCTACCGCTGCTCGCCACGGGGAACAGCAGACAGTCCCGCGAGTGGATCGCTGATCACGCCGACGGCTGGCTCTTCTACCATCTGCCCGAAGACACCCTGCGGAGCTATCTCGACGACTGGCACGACCGGACCGAGAAGCCGTTCGTGACGACGTGTACCGTTGATCTCGCCGACGACCCGGACGCCGATCCCGAACATGTGAATCAGGGATTTCGCGCGGGCGCGGCGTGGTTCCGCGACTACTTCCGTGATCTCGACGCGTGGGGCGTCGATCACATCATCGTCGGCGTACGCGGCGACGACCGCGAGCGGGCGTACGAGCGCTTTGCCGCGGTGGTCGTGGACGAACTGTAGGCGGACCGGCGACTACTCGATCGGCCCGGCCAGCGCCCCGGACGGCCCCGGCATCCGCCGGAAAGCCATACGTTTTTCACGTAAAATATCCCTATGGGGGACATGAACACACGGGACGATCTCGTAGTGCCCGAATCAACGGTCCTCGAAGCATGTGGTGAGACACCGCTCCCCGAGATGGGCGTCATCGAACAGGTGTGGGAGACGGACCCGATCCCGACGGACAATGTCGCGGCGCGCGCGGGCGACGCAGCGGCATCGCTGGCGCTGGCGGACGTGCCGAACGGTGGAGAAGTTGCCGTCGGCGTCGGGAGTCGGGGGATCGAAAACCTCCCGACGATTGTCGCCGCGGTCGTCGATCGCCTCGACGAACTAGGGTACGAGCCGTTCGTCTTCCCAGCGATGGGGAGCCACGGCGGCGCGACCGCCGAGGGCCAACGCGAGATGCTGAACGAACTCGGCGTCAACGAAGGGGAGATCGGGTGTGAGATTCGATCGAGCATGGAGGTCGTGCAGGTCGGTGAGACGCCCGATCGGGGTGTCCCCGTGGTCGCCGACGCGAACGCAGCGGCCGCCGACGCGATTCTCCCGATCAACCGCGTCAAACCGCACACCGACTTCGACGGCGACGTCGAGAGCGGGCTCTCGAAGATGATGGTCATCGGCATGGGTAAACAGCGCGGGGCGAAAATCGCCCACGAGTGGGCGCTCAACTGGAGCTTCCGGAATATGATTCCGGAGATCACCGACCAACTCCTCGATTCACTCCCGATCGTCGGCGGCGTCGCCCTCGTTGAGGACCAGTACGACGAGACGATGATAATCGAGGGCATCCGCCCGGACGGCTTCCTTGACCGTGAAGCCGAACTCCTCAAGACGGCCTACAATAACATGCCGACGCTCCCCTTCGACGAACTCGACATCGTCGTCTTCGACGAGCAGGGCAAGGACATTAGCGGACAGGGGATGGACACGAACGTCATCGGTCGCAGGCCGTTCGCGATCAACGAGCCGGGTCCCGACCTGCCGGAGATCAAGCGCATCTACACCCGCGGACTAACCGAGGCGACGCACGGGAACGCGATGGGGATGGGATCGGCCGACTTCGTCCACGCCGATGTCGCGGCGGAGCTGGCGAGTGCGACGACGTTCATCAATGCCATCACGGCGAGCACGACGCGCGGCGTCCGTCTTCCGCCGGTCGTCGAGACCGATCGGGCCGGCGTCGTCGCGGCACTCTCGACCATCGGCGTCGTCGATCGCGACGAGGTCCGCATGCTCCGCGCGGCGGACACGATGCACCTCGGACGGCTCTACGCGTCTAGCGCGCTCGTCGACGAAGCCCGCGAACGCGACGACCTCCGTGTCGTGGCGGAGCCGGAGCCGATCGCGTTCGAGGACGGGGCGTTCACAGCGCCATCACCCCACGACGGCTGATCGTGCCGGATCGGGGCGGAACAGTCGTCGAGTCCGTCGGCCGCCGTATCTCGCGGGTACGGGGGTTGAGAGCACACCAGAGGGCACCGACCACAATCGTTTTCTCGCCGCGGAAACCACTATTGAGTACAACCCGTGAATACCGAGTTCGGCACGTACCTCGTCACGCAGGGGAGCCGATCGCGCGGGCGGACGACGGAGGACGTCGTCGCGGCCGCCATCGACGGCGGCGTCGACATCGTGCAGTTACGCGAGAAGGGGGCGACGGCGCGCGAGCGCTACCACCTCGGACGCGCGCTCCGCGAACAGACGCGCGATGCGGACGTCACGTACCTCGTGAACGACCGCGTGGACATCGCGGCGGCCGTCGATGCGGACGGCGTCCACCTCGGCGACGAGGACCTCCCGATCGCCGCCGCGCGCGACGTGCTAGGCGCTGAGGCAATCGTCGGCCGCTCAGTCTCGTCGGTTGAGGCCGCACGACACGCCGTACAGGCCGGTGCGGACTACCTCGGCGTCGGGGCCGTCTACGCCACGGATTCGAAGGACGTCCACGAGGAACACGCGGAGATCGGCACCGAGACCGTCGCCGCGATCGCGGACGCCGTCGACGTCCCGATCGTCGGGATCGGTGGCATTACGGCCGCAAACGCACCGGACGTGATCCAGGCGGGCGCGGACGGCGTCGCCGTTGTCTCGGCGATCACCGTCGCCGACGATCCCGAAGACGCGACCCGCGAGCTCGCGAATGCGGTACGAGAAGCCACGACATCTATCGACCGATGACGACCGATTTCACCATCACCGACTGCCTCGGCACGATCCGGGACGAACAGCCGCTGATCAACTGCGTGACGAACGCCGTCACCGTCAACGACGTCGCGAACGTCACCCTTCACTGGGGCGGCCTCCCCGTGATGTCCGACGACGCCCGCGAGGTCGACGACATGGTCGCGGGCGCACAGGGCTGTCTCCTCAACATGGGGACGGTGAGCGAGGCCGGCGAGGAGGCGATGCTGACGGCGGGCCGTGCCGCGAACGAGCATGGCGTCCCGCTCGTCGTCGACCCCGTCGGCGTCGGCGCGACGCCGACCCGCGACCGCGTCGCCGAGGCGCTCGTCTCCGATCTCGATCCGACGGTCGTAAAGGGGAACTATGGCGAAATCACGGCGCTCGCGGGCGACAACGCGGAGGTTCGTGGTGTCGAATCCGTGGGCGAGTACGCGGACGTCGCGGAGACGGCGATGGCGCTCGCACGCGACACCGCCGCCGTCGTCGTCGCGTCCGGCGAAACCGACGTCGTCGCGACGAAAGAGGCGGCCTACGAGGTCACGGCCGGCGACGCCATGCTCGGACAGGTCGTCGGCACCGGCTGTATGCTCGGCGTGACACTCGCGACGTTCGCCGCGGCGCTCGACGATGTGGAACGGGCCGCGCTCGCCGGCACGCTCGCTTTCGGCGTCGCAGGCGAGGCCGCAGCGGCGGGCGCGTTCGGCGACTACGAGGGGCCGGCAAGCTATCGCGTCGCCTTCCTCGACGCCGTCGCCGGCCTCGACGGTGTCGATCACCCCGATACGGATGGACGGATCGAACGCGTCATCGAAGCCTGAGGACGTGAAAAAGCGGGCGAAAATCGACGTTAGTCGACGCGTGGAGGGAAGCGGGAAGCGCCGCTATTCGACTTCGATATGGTAGCCGCCCGATTCGTCCTCCTTGCCGAGCGTGACCGTGAGGACGCCGTTTTTCATCGTCGCGGAGACGGCGTCCGTGTCGATCGGTTCGGGAAGTGTCAGCCGGCGAGAGACGGACTGACCGTGGCGTTCCCGGCGGACGTACGTCGACTCGTCGTCGCCGTCCGTCTCCGTTTCGGCCGTCCGCTCGGCGGTGATGGAGAGCGAGCGATCCTGCACGCGGACGTCGACGTCCTCCTTCTCGAAGCCGGGGAGGTCGACGGTGACGACGAACTCGTCGCCTGTGTCCTCGACGTCGGCGGCGAACCCGGTCGCGAGCGCGTCGCCGCCTTCCGATTCGATCATCTCGGCCGCGTCCTCGAACTGACGATTGAGTCGATCGAAGAGTCGGTCGATGTCGTCGAAGGGGTTGCGACGTGGCATACACTGGAGGGGACGGGCGGATCGAATATAGGGATGACGGCGGCGAGAAGACAGATGAGAAGGCGACGGGATCGTCGGTGAACGTCGTGGCGGCAGTCGCGGCTCGCAGGGCACACCGAGGCCCGCAGCGTTTTCGGGCCGACGGACGTAGGCGCATTCGATGAGCGACTTCCACCGACTCGGCCTCGGCACGTATCGGAACACGGACCCCGACGCGTGTTCGAACGCCGTCGAGACGGCCCTCGAAACAGGGTATCGCCACGTCGACACCGCGCAGATGTACGACAACGAGTCGCACGTCGGACACGGGATCGCCGCCGCCGACGTCGAGCGCGACGACGTCTTTCTCGCGACGAAACTCGACACGGACAACCTCGTTCCGGACGCGGTTCACGAGTCGACCGCGGAGAGCCTGGAAAAGCTCGATACGGAGTACCTCGATCTGCTCTACGTCCACTGGCCGATCGAGACGTACGACCCGGCGGAGACGCTCCCGGCGCTCGACGAACTCGCAGAGGCGGGAACGATCCGTCACGTCGGGCTCTCGAACTTCACGCCCGACCTCCTCGACGAGGCGATCGAGCGCCTGGAGGCCCCCGTCTTCGCCCACCAGGTCGAGATGCACCCACTCCTCCAGCAGGACGAGCTCCACGAGCGCGCGCTCGCGGACGACCACTGGCTCGTTGCCTACTGCCCCGTCGCACGCGGCGAAGTCGCGGACGTCCCCGAACTCGTCGAGATCGGCGAGAAGCACGACGCGACGCCGTATCAGGTGTCGCTCGCGTGGCTCCTCGCGAAGGAGAACGTCGCCGCGATCCCGAAAGCCACCTCGAAGGCCCACATCGTCGAGAACTACGGCGCGCTCGACGTCGACCTCGACGACGAGGACATCGCGCGGATCGACGGAATCGAGCGCGAGGAGCGACTCGTGGACTTCCCGGCGGCCCCCTGGAACAAGTAAACTACGTCCAGCCCGCGCGTGCGAAGTAGTCGGTAATCGGTGCCGGATCGACGTCGTAGCGTGCGGCGAGGGCGTCGGTGTCGACCCCGAGGAGCGCTCCTTCGTTGGCCCACCGGTAGAACGCGGTGAGTGAGCGTGGGGCCGCGGTCGGCCCCTGCGGATCCGCCTCTATCGAACGATCGAGGACGGCTTCGAGGGCGTCCGCGACGTCGTAGAGCGAGTACGCCCCGGAGACGACGGGGAGGCGTTCCCCGTCGGGTGGACGCTCGTCGGTGAACGCGGCGGCGGCCGCTCGACCGACGTCGCGTGGATCGATCAGCGGAACGCGAGCGTGTCCGTCGAGGGGGAACGGGACGCGGCACTCCGCGGCCACGGCGTCGCGGGCGCGCTCGAACGCATCGAGAGGAATGCCGGGGCGTAACGAGACGTGTGTGACGCTTCGGGAAACGAGATCGGCGTCGATCCAACCGCGAACGTCGACAAAGGGGACGCCAGGGCGCACGTCGGCGTTGACGAGCGACGCGTGGACGACAGTTGCATCCGTGCGATCGGCGGCGCGGACGAGCGTCTCAGCCCGGTCGGCCGTGGTTCGCGCGTTCGCGCCGGGACCGCCGACAGCGAGGAAGAGGCCGTCGGCGTCGGCGAGTGCATCCTCGACGTGATCGAGTTGATCGCGTCGGCCGCGCGCGAGACGAACGCCGCGCTTTTCGAGGTCGGTAGCTGCCGTCGCGCCGGGGTCGCGGACGAGTGCCGTGACGTCGGCGGCCGTCTCGACGAGCGCAAGTGCGGCGGCGTAACCGTACCGACCGGTCGCACCGGTGACGAGGACACGCACGGCCGAACGAAGGGCGAGGTGCTACTGGGGGTTTTCGGTTCGACTCGGTAGAAGGGCGGAACGCGAGTGCACCGAGGCGCGACCCCGGCGTGTCCGCTGTTCCGGACCGCGCGTACACCACCGCGTCCGCAGTGTCCGCAGTGTCCGCAGTGTCTGCAGTGTCCGCTGTTCCAAGTCTTGATATGGAACGATCTGATCTACATGAGGGTTGTGGCTAGAACCCCCCCCCTCCACTTTGTCCGCAGTAACGGAGGGAAGAGAGGGGGGTAGAGAGGAAGTCTCTAGAGTAGCGATAGAACTAAGGCAAGGAAGGAAGAATAGTATCCGTAGTACAGCTTGAAGAAATAGTAGTATAGTTGATGTTTTTGACATTTGTTTTCTCTCCGCTTCATTTATTGAATCATTCTATCGGAAGTAATTCTCCACCCTCTTCCTCGGCAAATACTACCTCATCCTGTTCTCCCCCTCCTCCTCTTCGACGCATTACTGCGGACAAAGTGGGGGGAGGGTGTTCCCGCCGTACCCTCCCGGATCCCGTCTCCGAGAACAGCGGACACGGTGGGGTGTTCCCTATCCGACCCTCGATCCTGGGTCTGTCCATCGACCGGTACTCAGTAATCGGTCCCGACGGCACCGTCTCCGTCTCTCGCCGCCGGTATTCCCGGTGGATACGAAACTACACCAGCTCACTCGATTCGCCACCCAACACCAGCGACATCAACGAACCACGTATTCGCTCCTCTCGAACCTCGTTACTGCGGACATGGTGGTGTTGTCTCTCGTTCGCCATCGACTGCATATCGTACCACCACCGAGCAGTCGGTCGCTGAACCCCACTCGGAGTTCGGATCCGTACGGACCGACACCACCACGTCCGGAGTAGCTCGGCCCGTCTGGGGTAGTTCACCTCGGCCGACCGTCGGCTCTGCGCACCACCCGAGCGCTGCCCCCGAGATCGCCACGATCTACGTCACTCGATCGAAACGTGGACTCACTCACCCCTCGTCCTCGCCGTCCTCTCGCGGAGCTGATCTCGCCGCCTTCTCGCGAAGACGACCGACGCGTTCGTCGAGGTCGGGATGCGTCGAGAACCATTTCCGGATGGGGGGTCGGTCGTCGCCGGCGTCATCGTGGATATAGAGCGGCGAGAGGATCGACCACGCGGGTTCACTCGCGCGTTCGATCTTCCGTAATGCCCGCGCCAGCGCGAGTGGATCGCCCGTGACGTCCGCCGCCCGATCGTCCGCGGCGAGCTCTCGGCTCCGCGAGTGGGCGTTGACGGCGATCGCGAGCGCGACGAGTCCGAGTGCGATCACGCCGTCGAGGGCGCGCCGCAGCGTTCCGAACGGGGTCCGCGCCCACGTTCCCGGTCGTCCGGTGAACCAGGCCCACGCCTTCGCCATCCCGGTCGTCAGTAGGACGGCCGGAAAAAGGACGATCGACAGGAGCCCCGTGAGGGTCTCCCCGAGACTGAACGCGAGCGTCTTGATCAGCCCGTCGTGGCTTTCGAGATGCGCGAGCTCGTGTGCAAGGATGGCTTCGAGCTCGTCTGCGGTGAGGAGACGGAACAGCGACCGATCGAGGACGACAACGCCGCTACCGACGCCGCCGAGCGCGAACGCGTTCGGCGTCGCCATCCGGCCGACGTAGAGGTCCGGAACCGGCGTCTCCATTCGCTCGCAGAGCGCTGTCGTCCGTTCGTAGAGCCCGGGCGCGCGTTCTCGTGCGATCGGCGTCGCGTCGAGCTGTGCGAGGAGCCGTCGCGTTCCGAACGCGTAACTGAGGTAGCCGAAGACGACCACACCGACGGTGACGATCGCGAGCGTCGTCATCAGGTCCGGTCGGGTCTCCCACAGGGTCACGAGCACCCAGTACGCCAGGGCCGCAGTGCCAGCGTAGCCGACGAGGAGCGCGAGCCCGACCGCCGCCATCGCCACTCGAAGACCGGGACGTCGCATCGCCTTCGCGTACGGCCGCTCGCGTGAAACCCGTTCCGGCAGCTTTGGTCGGTTCGTCCTCTCGGCCGACCGTTTGATGTCCGTTCGCTCGGTGTGTCAGGACGTGCCCGAGAACATCGATCGGTTCGTCGACGCGGCGCGCGAGCGGCTCGGTGACCACCTCCAGGCTGTCGTCCACGGTGACACCGAACACGAAGAGTACACTCTCGCGTACACCCAGTCGGCGTTCTGCGAGCGCTACGAGATCGAGGACGCCACGGACATCGTCGAGGAACATACACTCGAATGGATCGAGGTCCCGTATCAGGAGTCCTTACACCCCACGCTTGGCGACCTCGAAGTGACGATCCGTATCTACGAGGACGGCGTCAACGTCCACGGGTGGAGATGGGACGGTGAGTCGAGCATCGTTATCGTCTATCTCGACGACGACGTTTCGGATATTCCGTGGATCGTCGAGCAGATCGAGGGGCTCGACGAGACCGACGGCTAGCCCGCTCGCACCTCTCGGACTGGCCGTTCGGGACGGCGAGTAGCTGACGCGCTCGCCCGACGGCCGTTATGCCGACCGCTCGATTTTCGCTTCGAACGCTTCGCGCACCTTCTCGACCTTCGGCTGGGCGTGCATCGTGCAGTACGCGTCGTTCGGGTTCTTCGCGAAGTAGTTCTGATGATACTCCTCGGCGCGGTAGAAGGTGTCGAGCGCCTCTACTTCCGTCGCGACGTCGTCCGCGTACTCCTCGTCGAGTGCCTCGATGTACGCCTCTGCTCGCCCGTGCTGGTCCTCGTCGTGGGTGAGGACGATCGAGCGGTACTGTGAGCCGACGTCGGGCCCTTGTCGGTTCACCTGCGTCGGGTCGTGGATCGTGAAGAAGACCGCCAGTAGGTCGTCGTACGAGACGACGTCCGGGTCGTACTCGACCTGGACGACTTCCGCGTGACCCGTCTCGCCCGAACACACCGCCTCGTACGTCGGGTTTTCGGCGCTCCCGCCCGCGTATCCCGACGTGACGTCGGTGACGCCGTCGAGCTCCTCGAAAGCGGCTTCGATACACCAGAAACACCCGCCACCGAACGTCGCGGTCTCGCTGGCAGTCATACTTCCATATACGCTGTCCACCCGTATGTAGTTGGCGCGCACGTCCTTTCGATACTGTACCCGTCCATCCGCTCCCGCACTGGCCCCCTCTCGACAACTTCGAACCAAATACATCATTTCTCACAACGGTATGCGGAGCTGATTGTTAGACCGCGAAAACACTCTGATCCGGCCCTTCTGATGTGATTAGGACGTACCTTCCGATCCGCCGCCTGCGTCGCGGATGAACCAAACTATAATTATCGACCGGAGATATCTGGAAGATATGCACGGTAGCCGAATCGAACTGACGCAGCTAGTTTCGACGACACCGCAGAGTGGGCGACCGCTTGGGGGGCGTGCGTAGATGTACGAGATCCTCGTCCCGCTCGACGACTCGGACCGCGCCGATGCACAGATCGAGTCGATCCTCGGCATGCCGCTCCAGACAGAAGAGGTCCGCGTGACGCTCCTCCATGTGTTTACGGACAACCCCGGGGGCGCGTCAGTTGGCCAAATCGAGTCGGTCCACGAGGCACAGGATCTGCTCGACAACGCGGGCGTGGAGACGAACCTGATCGAGCGCAGCGGGGATCCCGCGACCGAGATCGTCGAGGCAGCCCGCGACCTCGACGCCGATCTCATCGCCCTTGCCGGCCGGTCGCGCTCCCCGACGGGAAAGGCGGTCTTCGGGAGTACGACGCAGCGCGTGATCCTCGACGCCGAGCGACCGGTCGTCGTCCAGAGTATCTCGGAGTGACTTCTCTCACGACTCCCGTCGTGGGTTTCCTCCCTGAGTCTGCGTAACCCCGCACGGGCCGCCGTGCCGCTACGCTACGACGCTGGTCCGATTCGCGTTGATCGACCGACGGCAAATCAATCAGTCTCTCTCGTTGACGCACTGCAAGAACTGATAGATCCAACATACTTTCCGAAATTTGTTTGACCGTTCGCATCCGAATACGGCCGTGAGCAAGCAGTACGTTCGTACCGTCACCGACCGGGCGTCGTTCCGTGCGGCGGCGCGTGACGCACCGGCCGGTGCACGCGTCCCCGTCGAAGTCCGGACTGCTATCGGGGACCCTTGCGACGCTATTGCCGTGCGCGCGGTCAACGCCCGGACGGCGTCGAGACGCGCGATCCGTCGTTCTTCTACGAGACCGATGGTGACGCTGCTGGGTGGGGCTACTTCGGCGTCACGCCGACCGAGGTGACGACCATCGGCCCCAACGGAAGCGGCGTTTTCGCCACCATCGACGCCCTCATCGCGGACGAGACGCTCGTTCGCGGCGATTACGACGTTCCTACCCGGTGGCTTCTTCGGCTACTCGTACGACGCGGCCCGCGAAACCGAGCGAGCGATTCGATTGACGACGCGTATGACGCCACACTGGCGCGAGCGACGGCGCTAGCTGAAACCGTCCATGACGGTGGTTCGGGCGTCGGGCCGGCATCCGAGCCGGACGCGCCGACGGCGGCGTTCGAGAGCGACGGGGGGTCGTGAGGCGTTTTTGACGAACAAGACATCGGAGGTCCGGCCGCTCGTCGCCATCGACGGGGTGTCGCTTCCGACTGAGCCGGTCACCGCCGGACTCGCTGATGCGCCCGTTGAGGCGGAGGGCTACTGCAACCGTGGGACCCGGACCACCAGTTGGTTTCGATGCCACGTTGGATTCTCGAAGGCCTACTCCTCGCCGTCGTCGCCCTTGGTGCCCTCGCCGTCGTCGACCTCGTTTCGGAGTTGTGAGAGAGAGGCGATGCGCTCTGCGTGCGCGTTATGCTGGTGGATGGACTCGTCGTTCGACTGTTTCATCGTCACGACGGTCGCGTCCGGGAGAGTCGGATAGCTCTCGACGACCTGCTCGGCCATCGAGCGGACGCAGTCCTCGACGAACCGGGCGTTCGCGTGCGCCTCGTACGTCATGTGGTCCTCGTCCGGACGCTTCGCGAGGTTATAGATCCGCGCGCTCATCGAATCTCGAGCGATATCGATGAGGTCGCGCAGGTCAACGTCGGGCGTTCCGGCGGTCTCGATCGTCAGCGTCGCGTGCCCGCGCTGGGAGTGGCCGGCCTGCGGGACGTCGCGGAGGAACGCCTTCACGTCGTCCTCGTCGACACCGAGCTCCGCGAGGCGGTCCACGGCGCGCGCGGACATCATTTCTTGACTGCAGGGACAGACGGTCATCCCGGTGACGCGGACGCCGACTTCCTCCCGCGTCTCCTCGCCCTCCCGCGCCGTCGCCGACGCGATGATGTCCAGTGTCGCCTGCGTCGGGCGCTCCGACTCCGGCGTCTCCTCGCTGATCATGTATTCGGCCTCCATCGAGACGACGGCCTGCGAGGTGTAGTCGTGTTTCGCGAGCAGGCGGTCGGCTACTTCGCCACAGACGTCCTCGACCTGATAGGTCGGTTCGTCAATAGCCGACTGGAGCGTCTCGTCAATAACCTCCATGTTCCGGCTCATATCGATCCCCTTGCGCTCTTTCGGAAGGTCGACGTAGACTTCGAACTCCGCCATCAGGACGATCGGGCGCTTCTCCGCGCGTTCGAGCGTTACTAGCTTCTCGACGCCGGTCACACCCACATGACTCAACCCCACCGAGACGTCCGGCGTCGATGCCTGCACATCCGGAAACTCGTCTGGCATTACTTCCCGATGGGTCGCTGCCTGTTTATTCCTTGCTCTTTGGCCGGCTTGGGCGCTCCCTTCGCCCACAACGTCGTATTCAGCGCTACGCCTTTCTCGCCGTGCGCCCTTCGCGTGTCGGTGACTCAAAACACAGCTATTCGCCGTCATCAAAACGCGTCGCGTTCTGGGGACGTCTTCAGGCATGGGGGGATGAATCGCGAAGCCGGCTCTTCCGCCACGACTCCGTGTCCGGCACCTGATTGAAGGTGTAAATATGGAGTGACTGGATGTTGTACTCGGGGTCGTCGGCGTGCGGTTCGAGGCCGTCAACCAGCGCGTCCGGCGTGTAGTTCCCGCGCGAGCCGATGAGTTGACGGAAGAAGCCGAGGATTCCGTTCGTCTTCTGGAGAAAGCGAACGGAGTCGCCGACGCCCACTTTTCGGGAAATAGAGAGGAGGCGTGGGTACTTCATGACGCCCGGAATCCCGACAACGACAGAGAGATCGACGCCGCGCGCGCGGATCTCCGTGATCCACTCGAGCACCGCGTTCGGATCGAAGCAGAGCTGCGTCGCGACGTACGTCGCGTACGGTGCCTTGTTGGCCATCGACTCCGCGAGCGTCTCGTCGGAGAGGAAGTCGTGGCCCTCGGGGTAGCCGGTGATTCCGACCTCCTCGAAGTTGCAGTCGATCCGTTCGAGACCCTGGAGGAGATCGTACGCGGACTCGTAGTCGCCGATCGGCTTCTCCCGATCACCACCGGGAACGAAGATGTCGTCGACGTCGATCTCGATGAGTCGCCTCGCGATTTCGGCGAGGTGTTCATCACCGCGAACGTACCGCGCGGAGACGTGCGGGACGACTTCGAAGCCCTGCTCGGCCGCCTCCTCGGCGGCTTCGATCGTCCGCTCGATACCGAACTGTGATGAGGTGGTGATCGTGACTGTCGCCCCGTCCGGGAGGTGTTCGATCTGATCGTCGAACGTATCGAAGGGCATCAGTTCGTAGCGTGGGTCAGCGAGCAATGCTGTCGAGTCGCCAGACATCGATGTGGTTCGTGCCATGCTGTGCCTCCGATCTACCGTAGTTGTCGCGCGGCGGCACCGTCGCTGTCGTTCACGACGGCTATCGTCTCAACTGGTCGAACGTACTCACGGGACATTACTTACGAGATGCAGGATTAGCAGTATAAGTATTCCTCCCTGCTGTGTATCATGTTTGCGGCTACTGCGATCGGTTTGATTCCGAGATACTCGTCGTTCGGTCGGTCCCCGTCTGATTCGTTGACTCACGGACTGTTTCCGCGACCGTGTTGATCGGTCGATACGTTTACAATTACATAGGTATTGATGTAAACTCCTGACTATGGGAAGAGTGGTGTCTCGACACATCTCTGTGAAGAGACGAGTATGCAACCCGCGCCCTCTGTGCGGCTTTCGTCCCGCCTCGCGCTCAACAGTCATATCGAATGTGTTTTGTGATTCGCCGACGTATTATCTTCGTAATAGTTCTAAGTCTGCGCTTGTTGTCAGATGTTCTAAGGCGGCCTAATGCGGACACCGACAAAGGGTACGAACCCGTCGGCGACGTCGAGGTCGAGAGCACGACGGAGAACGCGGACGCCATCCCGTCGGTCCCATTGGTTCGGTGATGATTTCGAGGCTCCGCTACAACACGGTGCCGGCGACCGGCCTCCAGCACGACATCGCCGTCGTCCCCCCGATGCCTGAGACGACCGGAAATCACGTCTCAACCGTCGTCGGACAGACTTCTACGCTCGCGGGCCCAAGTATCCCCATGCTTGTAGCCGATCGCCGTCGCCCGTGACCCAGCGCTCGCCGATGTCGTCGCGGTAGTACATGTTTGGCATCACGATCCGGTCGATCCGGTCGTACGTCTCCGCCCGTGCCTCTCGCATCGTCTCACCCTTCCCGGTGACGACGATCGGCATGCCACTCTCGCCGGCACAGCGCCACTGCCCGTCGACGCGTTTCGTGTCCTCGAGATGGATTCCCTCGCGGCTCTCCGTGTCGAAGACGACCGCGGCGTTCCGCGAGTTCTCGTCGTACGTCTGCTCGTCGTCGAAGGGGAACGGTGGGAGCACGACGCGGACGCCGACCTGATACCCACGGTGGACGTCGAGGTCGGGGTCATTCCCGTGTGCGAGATCGTAGAAGAACTCGCCGGTCCCGGACTCGATTCCCTCTTCTTGGATGGCGACGCCCGGGTAGCCAAAGCGTGGCGTGAACTCCAGGGGATAGATCCCGGTCTCGTTGACGATGCAGTTGATGTCGATACTGCCGACGTATCCCTCCTCGGCGAGCCACTCTTCAAGTTTGCCGAGCGTCTCCTCGAACAGCCGGTTGCGCTCCGTCCAGAACATCGAGGTCCCCATCTCGCCGGTCGACGGCCCGATGTTTCCGGGGAAGAGCCGCTTGTGCTCGAAGTTGATGTTCACCTGATCGACGAACCCCGTGCCGTCGAAGAAGCCACAGACCGCGACTTCGACGCCCTCGACCTTCCGCTGGAGCTGGAACCCCTTCATCCGGTGGCCCCACGACTTCTCGTAGGCGCGCAGGACGTCGACGACGTCGCTACCGTCGTCCTCCTCCCCGACGTAGAGGAGGCGTTTGACGTTCTGGACCTCGCCGAGCGGCTTGATCACGTACGCTGCGGGGTTCTCCCGTACGAAGTCGATCCCCTCGCCGAAGTCGTGAAAGACGCGATGGTCGATGGTGTTCACGCCGTTCGCTTCCAACACCTCCATCGCGTATCCGCGATCCTCCTCCAGGCGATCGGTGTTCGGCGTGCCGCCGACGACGGCCTTCCCCTGTTCGCGGAGTTCTTGGGCGAGTTCGCCCGTCCCGATGTCGTCCCCTACCCAGATGTCGTCGAAGACGATGACGTCGGCCCACTCGACGTCGGCGCGCCAGTCGTCGGTCTTCGGGACGAACCCGTCACCGATCTCCTGGTCGGTTTCGGATTCGATGTAGTATTTCACGTCGTGTCCCTCCCGGTGTACCTGCCACGCGATGTCCGTGATGAGCGCTGCGTCGAGCGAACAGAAGAGGAAGTTCTTCGCGTCCATACGTCCTCTCCGCGCGACGGAAGGTAAAAACTGCCGGCGTGACTCCCGGCCTCTAATCGGCTAATCACGCCGCCGAATCTATATACTTAGGGGATGGTTCTTTTATCACGTAGAAGTTGTGACGAACCGTGGCCGATACCGGCCACACAGCGGTCGGCTATCCCCCCTCTCCCCCTTGGCCGGCCGGGGCGGATCCGCCCGCCCTTTCCGTGATACGGCGGGTCGCCGACTCCTTCCTGTTACTATTCCGTCGCTTCACCCGCTGCTATCGCCGACCTCCTCACTATACAGAATTACTAAGAAAATATACTGATCAGTAATACTGTTCAGATTATATGGCTCACTTTACGGGACGTCCATTCGAGACGGGCTGTGCCGCGTGGCAAATCGTGGGTTACACTTACATGGCTACCCCGCGAAGGACGCACTGTGACGACGTCGTCCACAGCCGTCGACACCACGCCTTGCACGGACACTACCCCTAGCCGGTCCGTCCCGGTCGCCGCCCACACACGGTATCGGCAGTGCTCTTACGGAGTGGGGGTGGTCGCCTGATGGCAACCGTGACCGTCGGTACTCTTCGGTGTGCGGTCTGCGATACCGACTTCGCCTTCGTTGACGACCTCTTCGAGCACGACTGCGACGACGCACCCGGTCGTGCGCTCGCCGTCGCGGACGACTGACCGCCGCGACCGGTGATTTGATCCGCCGCTCCGACGGAGGTGCCGTATGGAGTACACCAAACTCGGCGCGACCGGGATCGATGTCTCGAAACTCTGTCTCGGAACGTGGCGCTTCGGCAAGGAGTCCGACGGCGTCATGGAGACGAACCGCAAGGAGGCCCACGAGCTACTTGATGCCTTTGCGGACGCCGGTGGGAACTTCATCGACACCGCAAACGGGTACGGTGACGGGAAGAGCGAGGAGTGGATCGGCGACTGGCTCGCGGAGCGCGATCGCGAGGACTACGTGCTCGCCTCGAAGGTCTACTGGACGCAGGAGTCGCGTTTCCAAGAGAACCTCTCGCGAAAGACGATCCGCGCCGAGATCGAGGGGACGCTCGATCGCCTCGGGACCGACTATCTCGACGTCTACTACATCCATCGCTGGGACGACGAGACGCCGATCACCGAGACGCTCAAAACCCTCACCGGCCTCGTCGAGGAGGGCAAGGTCCACTCCCTCGGCGCGTCGACGATGGCCGCGTGGCAACTCACGAAGGCCCTCTGGAAGGCCGACACCGAGGGGCTCCAGCGCTTCGACGTCACCCAGCCGCTCTACCACGCTGCGTACGAACGCGACGTCGCCGACTACCTCTCCGTCTGTGCTGATCAGGACCTCGCAGTCTGTCCGTACTCACCGCTCGCCGGCGGCTTCCTCACCGGGAAGTACGAGCGCGGGGGCGAGGACGCCTACGACGTGACGGCTCCCGAAGGATCGCGCGGCCAACTCGACGACCTGTTCTCGGACTACTACGTCTCCGCGCGCGGGTGGCACGTCCTTGATGCGATTCGCTCAGTCGCGGGCGAACTCGGCGCGACGCCCGCACAGGTCGCACTCCGGTGGCTGATCGAGCGCGAGGCGTTCACCTGCGTCCCGATCGTCGGCGCGCGCACCCCTGATCAACTCGCCGAAAACCTCGGTGCGGTCACTATTTCGCTCTCCGGCAACCAGCGCCGGCGGATCCGCGACGCGCGCTACGACGAGAGCGGCGACTACTACGAGACGTCGGCCTGAGGCCGGATTGTCGCTCGCCTACGGTTTCCCACCGATCACGGCCGGGTGACGGCCCGGTCTCGATCTCGTTGTGCTTGAGTTTCACCGCGACCTCGTTGATCTCGTCGAGGTCGTACTCGCTCGTGGTGAGGGGGATCTCGCCCTGCTCGACTCGCGGTACCAACCCCTGGGGTATTCTCCCAGCGCGTCTGAGGGGGGATAGAGTTAGGGTCGTCGCCAGCGACGTCAGTCCCATGTCGCAGTCCTCGTTCGACGTCGCCACGGACTCGGATCGCGAAACCGGTACGACCCTCGTCGTCGGCCAGACGTATCCCGGGCTCGCCGGCGTGACCGCGGCAGACTATCTCGTTCGGCACCTCGATTCGGAACAGGCTGGTCACGTCTCGACCGACGCCCTCCCGGCGATCGCTCCCCTCGAGGCCGGCGTCCCGCGCCACCATAGCCGGCTGTACACCCTCGACGACGCCCCGCTGTCCGTGCTCGTCGGTGAGTTGTTCGTCCCGATGGGGGCCGCGCGCTCGTACGCCGACGCTCTCCTCGCGTGGGCGAATACGCAGGAGGTCACCGAAATCGCGGTCCTCCACGGCGTCCCGTTCGCCCACGGTCCCGACGAACACGCGGTGTTCCACGTCGCGACCGACGGATACAGAACGAATCGCCTCCCGGACGACGTCTTTCACCCGCTCGCGAACGGCTTCCTCGACGGCGTCGCCGGTGAACTCGTCACTCGGGGCCTCGACGACGCCGCCCCCGAGGTCGGTGTGTACCTCACACCGACCCATCCGCCGGGACCGGACGTCGACGCCTCGCTCCGTCTGCTGACGGCGATCGAATCGGTCTACGACTTCGACGTCGACGAGAGCGACCTCCAGTCGCTGAGCGAGCAACTCCGCGAGTATTACGGGAAACTCGCCGAGCGCCTGGCGTCCGGTACCGAGGGCGAGGACGCGCTCGCCGGCTACGACACCGAGGACGGAATGTATATGTGACGCCGAAATATCCGTGGTAACATAACCCAAACAATTATGTAGCCGGAAACATCATCATTAAATGTGATGAAAACGACCGTGCGCGGCCGGTTACCCGATCCGCCGGCGACACCGGTGCGTACTGTCGCCGGGGCCGTCGAACACTTGTTCGCGTTCTGCGCCGCACTCGGCGTGGTCCTCTACGCGCTCGGGTTGCTCGCCGGGACGCCCGGTGCCGCGAGCCTCGGTGTCGGCGTTGGTGTCACGGGTGCCGCCGGCAACCTGCTCGTCGCGTCGACGCGGACGTGGGTCGACACCGGCAGACGGCGACGCTGACGCCGCTCCCGTCAGCTTTCGCTCTCACTCCGTCTCGCTGCGCACCGTCAACACCGGGACGTCAGCGGTGCGGATGACGCGTTCGGTGACGCTTCCGACGAGTACCCGGTCGAGGCCCCGCCGTCCGTGCGTCCCCATGACGATGAGGTCGATGTCGTTGGCCCGCGCGTACGCCGTGATCGCTTCGTGGACGTTCCCCTTCGTGATCGCGCGCTGCGTCTCGACCCCCGCGTCGGCCGCGGCCGTGGCGATAGCTTCGACGGCCGCCTCCCCCTCGTCTTCGAGATCCTCCACGACTGTTTCCGTCACGTCGAGCGTCGCGTATGCGCTCGCGTCGACGACGTAGAGCGCGTGGAGACGCGCCCCATACGTCGCCGCGATATCGACGGCGTGTTCGACAGCTACCTCCGCTTCCGCGCTCCCGTCCGTCGGCACGAGTATCTCGTCGTACACGATCCCCGATACGTCCCCCACCCCATAAACATCAGTCCCTCGTCGACGGACCCGCTCCCGTCCCTCTCCTCACCCATCTCCGGACGTCGGCAGATTCTTGCGCTCGGCCGCGCGACGATCGTACGATGGCCCTTCACGGTCTGCTTCCCGACACGCCGCTCGTGAGCGTGCTCGTCATCGCCGCCGCCACCGCCCTCATCTGGGTCGGGAGCGGCTGGCTCGAAACCGCGGCCGAACGCCTCTCCGCGCACTACGGGCTGCCGGCGGTCGTCCAGGGATCGATCGTCGTCGCCGTCGGGTCGAGCTTTCCCGAACTCGCGAGCGTCGTCTTCGCGGCGTTCGCCGGCGCGTTCGACATGGGCGTCGGCGCGATCGTCGGCTCCGCAATCTTCAACATCCTCGTCATCCCCGCACTCTCCGGGCTCGCCGCCGACGAACACCTCGACACGAACCGGACGATCGTCTACAAGGAAGCGCAGTTCTACATGATCGCCGTCGCGACGCTCGTCGTCACGTTCGCGCTCGCCGTCATCTACACGCCCGCGGCTGCCGGGACGCTCGTCGGGACGGTCACGCGCCCAATCGCCGCGATCCCGCTGTTGCTCTACGGCCTCTACCTCTTCATCCAGTGGCAGGACGTCGGCGACCACGAGGCCGCGGAGCCGCCGGCGTCGATCGCGGTCGCTCGCGAGTGGGGTCGGCTCGCCGCCGGCCTGCTCGTCATCCTCGTCGCCGTCGAGCAACTCGTCGGGAGCGTCGAGTTCCTCGGGGCCGCCTTCGGCGTGCCAGTCTTCCTCGCCGGCGTCACCGTCGTCGCCGCCGCGACGAGCCTCCCGGACGCCCTCGTCAGTATTCGCTCCGCCCGTGCCGGCAAGGGCGTCACCAGCCTCGGCAACGTCCTCGGATCGAACACCTTCGACCTCCTCGTCGCCATCCCCATCGGCGTCTTCATCGCCGGGAGCGTTCCCGTGAACTTCGCCGTCGCCGTCCCGATGTTCGCCGTGCTCACCCTCGCAACGGTCCTTCTCTTCACGATCCTCCGCACTGACCTCTCGCTCACGAGCGTCGAATCGTACGCGCTCCTCGGCATGTACTGCCTCTTCGTCTGCTGGATCGTCGCCGAAACCGCGGGTCTCACGCGACTCATCAAGGGCGTGTAGGGCGGCCTCGGCTGTCCCAGCTATCTCGAGTCGCGTCTTCGACGCGGCCGCCGTTGCGGGTGGGCTCGTCTCGCGCTATTCGCTCGTTACGGCGTTTGCGACGTGCCCGCGGTCGAAGAGCCGTTCGTCCGCGGGAATCTCCGGGTAGTCCTCACCGTCGACGTAGCGTGGCCATGTGCCGAACGCGTCGGGATAGAGCTGTTTGGCGGTCATCTCGGTCTGGAAGAGGGAGACGATCGGGCCTTGGTAGCGAACCCCTTGTGCGTACACGCGGTCGTTTTGGACGGCGCTGATCTCGCTCGCGACGGGATCGTCTTCGAGTTCCGCGCGGACGTCCGCGATGCGGTAACTCGACGCCATCGTGAAGAGGACGAGCAGGACGTCGGGGTCCCGATCCAGCATGGTCTCGTAGTCGACCTGCTTCGTCGTGCCCGACCACTCGTCGTCGCCGAAGGCGTCCGTCGCGCCGAGCGGCCGCGTGTGCGCACAGAGGAAACCCGGCGCGTTGAGGTGATACGCCCAGAGCGTCCCGTCTTGGCCCGGGAAGACGAGCGCCGCGCTCGGCCGTTCGTCCGCGGGTGGGAGCCCCTCCTCGATCGTCGTCCGGAGGGCCGCGTGCTCCTCGGCGAGCGCGTCGTGGCGCGCCCCGGCCCGGAAGACCTCCGCGACGCGGGCCGCGATCTCCCAGAGGCCGTAATACTCGTAGTCGCCCTCGTACGCCGCCGGCGGCGCGGTGTGCGCACCGCTGTAATAGTTGCCGAACCAGGGTCCGACGTCGTCGCCAATATTCGTCACGTCGTCCGCGTCGAGGGTCTGGAGCGTCGAGGCGTACGCGGGATCGGTGAGGTGGACGTCGCTGTCGAGCTCGTAGAACCCCTCCGGCCCCATGCCCCACGCGTTCTCCAGCTCGCTCCAGTCGAGCGAGACGCCGTCGAGGCGCGCGTAGAAGTGATCGAGCACCGTGCCGTTGTACTCGGGGTAGTACATCGCGTCGAGCGCGTCGGCCTTCCCGGCGGCCACCGCCATGTCGACCGTGTTCGGCTGGCCGGCGTAGACGCGTTCTGGCACATCGTCGAAGAGCACCTTGCCCATCGGCGACATCGTCACGGCGTATGACCCGCCCTCGGTTGAGGTCGTTTCGCCCCCCATCGCGTCGCTCGTTGTTTCGCCCGTCATCGTACTCCCATCCCTTCCGCCGCCGGAGCAACCGGCGAGCAGTCCGCCGCCGAGCAGTGCGGTGCCACCCTTAATCGCGCTCCGGCGCGTCGTCACTCGTTTCGTCGCGTCGTCTTCTGACATAGGAATTAGGCCAGCCTAAAAATTCATAAGTGTTTCTCCTCGCCGACGCCGCGACCGACCGAAGAGCCGAAACTTCAGCACACGCGAGGACACGGTAATGGGATCGCAGCCGCCGACCGATCGCCTGCTCGCCGCGCTCGACGCGGACGACGAGGCCGATGCCCTCGCGGCCCTCGAACGCTGCCGCGACGCCGATGTCGACGCGCGCAAGGGGGTGCTGCGCGCCCTCCGCGATCGCGCGAAAACGGCCCCGAAAACGCTCGAACCACTCGTGTCCGACCTCACTGCGTTCCTCATCGACGACGACCGGACCGTTCGGCTGACCGCCGCGAAGCTGTTCGCCGCGCTCGCCGCCACCGATCCCGCCCGCGTCCGGCCGGTCGTTTCCGCGCTCGCCGAGCGCCTCGTCGACCCCGACGAGTTCCGCTACGTTCGGGGACGGAGCGCCGAAACACTTGGACACGTCGCCTGTGAGTACCCAACGGATGCCGCGACGCCCGACGTCATCGCCGACCTCTTCCTCGGACTCGATGATGCCTCTGACACGGAGATCACCGAAAAGTTCGCGCTCGCCATCGAATGCGTCACGCTCGGCGATCCTTCGCGGCTCCGCCACCACGCCGGTCGGCTCGCCGACCACCTCGACGCTGACGCTGATCTCGTTCGCTACCACCTCTGTACTGCTCTCACGGCGGTCGCGTGCGAGCACCCCGATGCCGTCGCCGAGTCGCGTGATACCCTCGGCGACGCGCTCTACGACGACATCCCGTGGGTCCGCGCCCGCGCCGCCGAAACGATCGGTCTCCTCGCACGCCCTACCGACGATGACACGCTCTCCGACGCCCTCGACGCCCTCCGCGACGACGACCCGTTCGTCGCGGCGCGCGCCCGGTTCGCGCTCAACGACCGTGACGAGCCCGACGCCGACGATCTCGGGACGGTGGCGGGTCTCCACCGAACGACTGTCGACGCCGCCGAGGAGGTCACGGCCCCGGACGGCGAGTGTCCGAACTGTGGGCTCGCGCTCCCCGAGGCCGGCCCGCCGATGTGTCCGCGCTGTGGCGCGCCGCACTGACCGTTCCGCGTGTCCGCCGTCCGACACCGTCAGCACCGAAACCGAAGTGGTTATACGGGATTAGGCTAGCCTAAAAATATGCCGAGAGACGAACCGACGCGGCGCGACTACGTGAAGTATGGCGGGTTGGCACTTGGCGGTGGCCTGCTCGCGGGATGCGCAGGCACGGAGGGGAGTGAGACGACCACGTCGCCGGAGACGACGCCGACCGGGACGACGACTACGACCGAGACGGACGATTCGTACTCCGTGACGATGTCTCCGATGGGCGAGGTGACGTTTGGCGCTGTCCCACAGAACGTGCTGGCGGGCTCGACGAACTATCTGGACATCACGGCCGCGCTCGGTCACGGTAGCGCGGCGAAGTCGACGTCGAACCCGTCGACGACGACGCCGTCGCTGCGATACTACTACCCGAAACTCGACGTCTCGACCGACTGGCTGGACCTCGAGAAAGTGGGCGACTACGGCAAGGAGGTGCTCTACGAACTCGACAGCGACGTGCATTTCGTCGATCCTGCGTATCTCAGCTCGCTGGACGCGTGGAGCGACGCCGACATCCGAGAAGTCGAGGAGAACGTCGGACCCTTCTTCGGGAACATGTATAGCCGCAAGCACCGCCAGCCACCCGAAGGCTACCGCGATTCCTACCAGTACTACACCCTCTGGGAGCTGACGGCGAAGTACGCCGAGGTCTTCCAAGCACAGGAGCGTTTCGAGCGCCTGAGTGACCTCCGGGCGTCCCTCATGAGCGACGTCCGCTCGGAACTCCCGGCGGAGAACGAGCGTCCCACCGTCGGAATGGTGTACCCCCGACTCTCTGAGGACGCGTTCTACGTCCACAAGCTCAATCAGCCCGGCTACTTCTTCGCACACACACGGCCGCTCCGCGCTACCGACGTGTTCGCGGACATCCAGACGAGCGAGTACGGCGGGAAGCTCGTCGACTACGAGACGATGCTCGAGGCCGACCCGGACGTCATCATCATGAACCACGGGATCTCGTCGTACTACGACGTCCCCAAAGTGAAGGAGTCCATCCGCACGCACAGCGTCGGCTCCCAGCTCACCGCTGTCCAGAACGACCGCCTTTACGCGTCCGGTAACCCCCGGCAGGGCCCGGTCATGAACCTCTTCCAACTGGAGATGACCGCCAAGCAGTTCTATCCGGACATCTTCGGCGCGTGGCCAGGGTACGCCGCCGATACGTATCCCGATATCCCCGCCGAGGAACAGCTCTTCGACCGCCAGCGGCTCGCGGACATCATCAACGGGGAGGCCTGATAATGACCGAACACGATCCGATCACGTCTCCGACGCGACGCGACTACATGACGTACGGCGGCTCCGTCCTTGCCGGTGGACTGCTCGCCGGCTGTACAGGTGGGGGCTCGGAGTCCGGTCCGACCGAAACGAGCGCCGAGACCAGCAGCGAGACAACCACGACCACCACCGACGACGATTCGTACTCCGTGACGATGTCCCCGATGGGCGAGGTGACCTTCGACGATGTGCCGGAGACGATCTTCACGCGCCTGACGCACCTCGCGGGGATGGCGTTCGCGCTCGGACGCGGCAACGACGTGAACGCGATGCACGCGCCGGCGTACTACGACGCGCTCTGGAACCAGTTCACGCCGCGACTTCCCGGCGTCGACCTCGACTGGTCGGGGCTCTACTCCTCGTGGAACGTCTCGAAGGAGAAACTCTACGCACTCGACAGCGACGTCCACCTCGCGGACCCCGTGAGCGTGCTCGCGCTCGACGACTGGAATACGGCCGATATCGACGAAATCGCCGAGAACATCTCGCCGTGGTTCGGGAACACGCTCAGCAGCGCGCACACGCAACCAACGGAGGCGTACGAGGGCGACTACGAGTACTACACGCTCTGGGAGCAGTTCGAGAAGGTCGCACAGGTCTTCCGGGCGGGCGAGCAGTACGAGGCGCTCGCCGCGATCCACGACGACGTGCTCGCGCGCATCGAGGCGGATCTCCCGTCCGAGGGCGAGCGCCCGAGCATCGTCATGGGTGGGTTCAGTGATCCGAGCGCGCCGTACGTCTACAACGTCGATACACCGGGATTTCTGACGGCGCACACCCGCCCCTTCGAGCCGGTGGACGCCTTCGACGACGGCGTGACGTCGGGATCGAGGGTGGACATGGAGGCACTCCTCGAAGCCGACCCCGACGTCATCCTCGTCTTCGGCGGGCTGCATCCGACCTACGACATGGCGAACATCCGCGAGACGCTCGCGGCGGACTCGGTCGCGAGCGAGATATCCGCCGTGCAGAACGGCCGCATCTACGCGCAGGGCGCACGCTATCAGGGCCCGATCCTCAACCTCTTCCAGTTGGAGATGACGGCGAAACAGCTCTACCCGGACATCTTCGGTACGTGGCCGTCATACACGAAGGGGCCGTACCCGGAGATTCCCGCGGACGAACGGTTCTTCGACCGCGGGCGCGTCGCGGACATCATGACCGGGGACGTCTGACGATGGCTGGCGATGCCCCCACACGAGCCGGCGGACCGACGCGGCGCGACTACGTAAAGTACGGCGGTGCGGCTCTCACTGGCGGCCTGCTCGCCGGCTGCACGGGCGGGGACAGCGACGAAGGCCCGAAAACGGCCACGAACGCGACCGACGCGACGACCGCGACTGAGTCGCAGACGACGTCCACGTACGAGGCGACGCTCGCCCCCGCCAGAACCATCGAACTCGCGGCCCCGCCGGAGAGCGTGATGGTGTACAACCTCCTGTACGCGGACATGGCCGTCGCGTACGGCTACGGCGACGCGGTGAACTCCCTCGGCTTTAGCACCGAGGTCGCGGGCGCGCTTGACGCCTTTTACGCGCGCCTCGACGGCGTCTCCTTCGACGCGAGCGACCTCGTCCAGCTCAACTCGGGCTCGGGGGGCCTCACTGTCGATGAGGAGCTGTTCTACGAACTCGACAGCGACCTCCACCTCCTCGATCCGGCGCTCGTCGTCTCCTTCGACGGCTGGGACGTCGCCGACGTCAACGACATCCGGGACGACGTCGCGCCCTTCTTCGGGAACAATTACAGCCGCCGGAACACGCAACCGCCGAAACCGTACCGCGACGCCTACGAGTATTACACACTCTGGGAGATCGCCGAGCGGGTCGGCACCGTCTTTCAGGCCGACGATCGCTACGCGGCGCTCACGGCCGTCCACGACGACCTCCTCGACACCATCCAGGCGGGTCTTCCGCCGGAGGACGACCGCCCGACGGTCGGCTCCGTCCTCTACATGGGCGAGACGTTCTACCCCGCGAAGATCAACACCGCCGGCTTCGCGACGGCGCACACCCGCCCGATGGCGGCCCCCGACGCGTTCGCCGAGGGGGACGTCTCCTACGAGTCGGCGTACGACTTCGAGACGATGCTCGAAATCGACCCCGACGTCATCCTCCATCGCTACGGCTACTCCTACTACGACGTCGCCGCGATCCGCGAGGAGATCGCGAACCACCCTGTTGGGGGGCAGCTCTCCGCCATCCGGAACGACCGGTTCTACGCGGGCGGTAATCCCCTGCAGGGCCCGCTGATGAACCTCTTCCAACTCGAGATGACCGCAAAACAGCTCTACCCCGACGCCTCCGGTGCGTGGCCCGGCTACGACGGCGGCTCATATCCGGAGATTCCCGCCGACGAACAGCTCTTCGATCGCAAACGCGTCGCCGCCATCGTCACCGGCGACGGAGGTGCCTGATCCGTGGCCAACGACGGCACTGACGCGGACGCCGCGCTCGCCGCCGACGTCGCGATCGTCGGCGGTGGTCCCGCCGGCTGTTCCGCTGCCGTGTTCACCGCTCGATACGGCCTCGACACGGTCGTCTTCGACCGCGGGAACGCCTCCCTCCAGCGGTGTGCGTACCTCGAAAACTACCTCGGCTTCCCCGCCGGTATCGGCATCGAGACGTTCTACGACCTCATGCACGATCACGTCACGGAGGCGGGTGCGACCCTCCACGACGACATGGTCGAGTCGATCGACGACCTCGACGCGGGCTTCCTCGTCGAGACGGCCGACAGTCGGGCAATCACGACACGTCGCGTCGTCGCCGCGACGCGCTACGACGCCGACTATCTCCGCGGGCTCGACGACGACGACGTACTCTTCGAGACGCACGAACACGGCGGCGAGACGCACGAGCACTTCGATCGGGAGTACCCCGACGAGGACGGCCGCACGCCCGTTGATGGGTTGTACGTGGCGTCCCCGACGCGGACCGCCGACGCACAGGCGATCATGGCCGCCGGACAGGGCGCGCGCACGGCCCGTGCGCTCCTCGCCGATGTTCGGCGCGAACGCGGGTTCCCGGACGCCGTCGCCGACCACTACGATTGGGTCCGCCGCGAGGCGACGCTCACCGGTGAGTGGGCGACGCGCGAGCGCTGGCGCGAGTGGTTCGCCGAGCGCGCCCCGGACGATGTCGACCTCAACGACGAGCATGTCGTCGAGATACGCGAGCGCGAGATCGACCGGCGTCTCGACGCGTACCGCGAGGCCGACGAGATCGCGGCCGCCGAAGAACGCGGCCAGCGCCGCCTCCTCGAACACGTCGACGACGAGTACATCCTCGAGGCCGCCCGCGAGATCGAGGCGGCGCGCGAGGACGGAGACGACGGAGGTACCTGAGCGTGGCGCAGACCGTACACGATAGGGGGATCGTCAGTCGTCTCCGGCACGTCGCACACGATTACAGCGCGCTGTTCGCACTCTGTCTCGCGAGCACGCTCGCCGTCTTTATTGGTGGCCTCATCCAGGTGAGCTTCGGGTCGTACACGATGACGCTCGTCCAGGCCTGGCAGGCAGTGTTCAACCCGAACGTGCTCTTCAACCTCGACGCGTGGCGAGCGTTCGTCTTCGGCGCACAGGTCCCCGAGATGAGCCGCGCGAGCCTCATCGTCTGGAACATCCGCCTGCCGCGGGTGTTCGTCGCGGCGTTCGTCGGGATGAACCTCGCCGTCTCGGGTGCGATCTTCCAGGCCGTCACGCGAAACGAACTCGCGAGCCCATATATCCTCGGCGTCTCGTCGGGTGCCGGGCTGACGATCCTGCTCGTCCTCGTCGTGTTCTCGGGCGTGACGATCGCGATCCCGTACGTCTTCGGGACGCTCGTGCTCGGGATCTCCTCGCTCCTCCCGGTCATCGCCGCGATCGGCGGCATCGTCGCGTTCCTCATCGTCTACTTGATCGCGTGGAAGAACGGCACGAACCCCGTCAGGCTCGTGCTCGCCGGCGTCATCGTCGGTACCGTCTTCGGCTCGCTCCAGACGGGCGTGTTCTTCTTCGCGGACAACCTCGGCGTCGTCCAGTCCGCCATCTCGTGGACGACTGGCTCGCTCACCGGGACGGACTGGGCCCAGGTGCGGATGGTGCTCCCGTGGACGATCCTCTCGATGGCGCTCGCGCTGCTCAGCGCCCGCCACCTCAACGTCCTCCTGCTCGGCGAGGAGACGGCACGCTCGCTCGGAATGGACGTCGAGAAGATCCGCTTTGCGCTCTCCGGCGTCGCGGTACTGGCGGCCGCCGCGAGCATCGCCGCCGCCGGTATCGTCGGCTTCGTCGGCCTCATCGTCCCCCACATGGTGCGCAACATCGTCGGCAGCGACTACCGGAAGCTCGTCATCGGCTGTGTGTTCGTCGGGCCGGCGCTAATGGTCGTCGCGGACGTCGGCGCGCGCCTCGCGCTGAGCCCAACGCAGATTCCGGTGGGGATCGTCACCGGCATCGTCGGCGGTCCGTACTTCCTCTACCTCATGCGCAAGAAGAAGAACATGGGGTCGATCTGATGGCGGTCGGGCTAATCGCGAGCGTGATCACGCTCGCCTCGATGTCGTCATCGCCCACCGGCTCTCGACGGTGAAGGACGCGGACACCATCGTCGTGCTGGACGGTGGCGCGTCGTCGAACGCGGGACGCACGAGAACTCCTCGCCGCGGACGGCCTCTACGCGGACCGCTGGGGCGTCTAGGCCGGCGGGATCGCTGAGCGCCTCCGCGGCGGGCCGCGACGGCCCGCCCGATCGAAGCAGTTATATATTTTTAGGCCAGCCTAAAACCATGTCCAGAGACGAACCGACACGACGGGACTACGTGAAGTACGGCGGCGCGGTCGTCGGTGGCGGCCTGTTTGCCGGCTGTACGGGCGACAGCGGCGCGAGTGGGACCACGACCGACGCGACGGCGAGCCAAGAAACGACGACCAGCACCACGACGGATTCGACGTACGAGGTGACGATGTCGCCGGTCGGCACCGTCGAGTTCGAGCAGCCTCCGGAGAGCGTCTTCACCGTCAGCCCCCATCTCGCGGGCATGGCGCTCGCACTCGGTCACGGGGACGCGGTGAACGCGATTTACGCACCCGCCTACTTCGACGGCCTCTGGAACCGGTTCCTCGAACCCCTCCCCGGTGTATCCGCCGACTGGGCGGACGTCGCAACGTCGTGGAACCCTGATAAAGAACTGCTCTACGAGCTGGATAGCGACCTCCACCTCAATGATCCGGTGTATATGGTCGCGATGATGGGGGCGTGGGAGCAAAGCGACACGACGGAGATCCGGGACAACATCGCGCCGTTCTTCGGCAATATGTACAGCAACGGGAACACGACCACGCCCGATTGGGTCGAGGACTACCGGTACTACGGTCTGTGGGAGATGTTCGAGAAAGTCGCGCGGGTCTTCCAGGAGTCGGAGCGCTACGATGCGCTCGCAACCATTCACCGGAACATGGTGTCGACCATCGAGGAGAATCTCCCGCCGGCGGACGACCGCCCGACAGTTGCGAACGTCATTCTCGCCGAAAAGGCCGTTTACGTCTACAACGTGAACGGGCCCGGGTTCTACCGTGCGCACACGCGACCGCTCGGTGCGGTCGACGCGCTGGAGGACGTCCCGGTCGATTCGTCGGTGGGCTACGAGACGCTCATCGACGCGGACCCCGACGTCATTCTCATCACCGACGGGATGGCGGAGAGCAGGGATATGGACAGCGTGCGACAGCAGCTCAACGACGGCGCGACACGGGAGATTTCCGCGGTGCAGAACGCCCGTATCTACCCCCTCGGGACGCGGCTCCAGGGCCCGCTGATGAACCTCTTCCAGACCGAGATGGCGGCGAAAGAGCTCTACCCCGAGACGTTCGGTGCGTGGCCCGACTACGACGGCGGCCCGTATCCGGAGATTCCCGAGGGCGAGCGGTTGTTCGACCGACAGCGGGTGGCGGACATCGTCATCGGGAACTGACGAACGCGTCGCTCCCGATTTCGCTTTCCTCGATCCTCGCCGCCACGCGTCGTCCGCGACACCCCAGACCCCGTGACGACTCTGTGCCGACGCCGACCCCACACAGGATTGCTAACCTATGGCAGTTCAGTTACTAATCATTGCCACAAACAACCCGGTTTGTAGCAGCTACATTAACAAGCACGCCCCGGCTACTGTCACATAATGACTCCCTCCGACACCGACGCCGGCCCCGACGGTGATCCCGGGACCGCGACGGTGACGCTTCGCCTCTCCGTTCCCGACATGGACTGCGCGTCGTGTGCCGGCAAGGTCGAGAACGGCATCGAACGCGTCTCCGGCGTGCTCGACTACGAGACGCATCCGACGACCGGCCGCGTGATCGTTACCTACGACGCCGACGCGAGCGACGAGGCGGCGGTCGTCTCTGCCATCGAGGGTGCGGGCTACGCGGTTGAGGCTATCGAGGGCGAGGACGGTGCGGCCGGGAGCGAGGGCCACGAAGATGGGGCCGCGTCGGAGAGCCACGACGACCGTTCCGGCCACTCACACGGCGACGGTGACGGCGTTTGGTCGAGCACACGCGCGAAGAAGACCGGCGTCAGTGCCGCTTTTCTCGTCGTCGGCCTGCTCGTCGAGCACCTCCTTGGCGGGCTGAACGCGGGGGTTGCGTCGGTCCTCGGCGAACCGATCCACGTCGCGGACGCCCTCTTCCTCGCCGCCGTCGCGGTCGGCGGGCAGGCCATCATCCGCAACGGCTACTACTCCGCGAAGAACCGCTCGCTCGACATCGACTTCCTGATGACCGTCGCTATCTTCGGCGCGCTCGCTGCGAGCGTCGCCTTCGGCCGCTCGCTCTACTTCGAGGCGGCGACCCTCGCGGTGCTGTTCAGCGTCGCCGAGCTCTTAGAGCGCATGTCGATGGATCGTGCCCGGAACTCGCTCCAGGAACTGATGGACCTCTCGCCGGACGAGGCGACGGTCAAACGCGACGGCGACACGGAGACGGTTCCCGTCGAGGATGTGGCGGTAGGCGACGTCGTCGTCGTCCGGCCTGGCGAGAAGATTCCCCGGGACGGCCGCGTCGTCGAGGGCGCGAGCGCGGTGAATCAGGCCCCGATCACGGGCGAGAGCGTTCCCGTCGACAAGACGGTGGACGACGAGGTGTACGCGGGCACCATCAACGAGGGTGGCTACCTCGAAGCCGAGGTGACGTCGGCCGCAGGCGAGGACACGCTCGCGCGCGTCGTCGAGATGATCGAGGATGCCCAGTCGAAACAGACGGAGCGCGAGCAGTTCGTCGAGCGCTTCGCCGCGTTCTACACGCCCGCAGTCGTCGCCTTCGCCGTCCTCGTCGTCATCGGGAGCCCGTTCGTCCTCGGTGCGACGTGGCCTGAGGCGGTCCTCCACGGGCTCACGCTCCTCGTGCTCGCGTGCCCCTGCGCGTTCGTCATCTCGACGCCCGTCTCCGTCGTCTCCGGGCTAACGAGCGCCGCGAAGAACGGCGTGCTCGTCAAGGGCGGCACACATTTGGAGGCCGTTGGCGACGTCGAGGCTGTCGCCTTCGACAAGACGGGGACGCTCACGAAGGGCGAACTCACCGTCACCGACGTCGTGCCGCTCGACGACAACACCGAGGCCGACGTCCTCCGGTGTGCGCGCGGCCTCGAAACGCGGAGCGAACACCCGATCGGCGACGCCATCGTCGAGCGGGCCGAGGCCGCCGACGTCCCCGAGCGCGACGTGACGGAGTTCCAGAGCCTCACGGGCAAGGGCGTTCGGGCAGACCTCGACGGGACGACGCACTACGCCGGCAACCCCGGCCTCTTCGACGAACTCGGCTTCGACCTCTCGCACGTCCACGCGGCGACCGACGGGGGCCTCGTGACGCGGACGAGTCGTGACCTCTGCGAACGTAACGACTGCCTCGATCTGCTCTCGGAGACCGTCCCGGCGCTCCAATCCGAGGGGAAGACCGTCGTGCTCGTCGGGACTGAAGACGAACTCGAAGGGCTCATCGCCGTCGCCGACGAGGTGCGCCCCGAGGCGAAACGGACCCTCGATCGACTGCGCGCGCTCGGCGTCGAGCACACCGTGATGCTCACGGGCGACAACGAGCGCACCGCGCGCGCCATCGCCGAGCAGGTCGGTCTCGACGACTACCGCGCAGAACTCCTCCCCGACGAGAAGGTCGCGGCCGTCGAGGACCTCGTCGAGACGTACGACGGCGGTGTCGCGATGGTCGGCGACGGCATCAACGACGCGCCGGCGATGGCGAGCGCAACGGTCGGCGTCGCGATGGGCGCGGCCGGCACCGACACCGCGCTCGAAACCGCGGACGTCGCGCTGATGGGTGACGACCTCTCGAAACTCCCCTACCTCTACGACCTCGCGGGGGCGACGAACGGTGTCATCCGACAGAACATCGGCGCGAGCCTCGTCGTCAAGGCCGGCCTCGCGCTCGCCGTCCCGTTCGGCGTCGTCCCCATCTGGGCGGCCGTCCTCGTCGGCGACGCGGGCATGACCGTCGGCGTCACCGCGAATGCGATGCGGCTCTCCGGTGTCGAGGCGACAATGGACGACTGAGCACACTCCGGCACGGCCGGCGACGATCCGTTTCGACTTGCCGCCAAAACTAAGGATTAGACGCATCTAATTACATTTAACAGATGCTCTCCCCCGTCTTCGGTACCGATCCCACAGTGGGGTGGCGATAGCGTGGCGCTCGTGCTCGACGCCGGCGGCATCAGCGGCCTCATCCAACAGTACGAGGCGCTCGGGCCGTTCGTCGCGTCGCTCGTCACGAACTTCCTCGCGACCTTCGGCGACAAGGGACAACTCGCCGTTATCACGCTCGCGACGATCTACGACACGAAACGCGTCTTCGCCGGCGCAATCACGGCGTTCGCGATCTGGAACGTGATCGAGGTGTCGGTCGGTACGGCCGTCCTCGGCGTGCTCCCCGCAGGCGTCACCCCGATCTTCACCGGCGGACTATTCGTCCTCGTCGGCCTCTGGACGTGCTTCCAGGCCTACTCGCTCTACACGAGCACTGAGGGGCGCGCCGGGGCAACCGATGCCTTTGAGGGGATCCTTCCGGACGGCGTCTACGAGCGCATCCAGGGCTCAAGCGCGTTTGTCGTCGCGTTCGTCGCCATCGCCGTCGCCGAGTTTGGTGATAAGACCCAGCTCCTCACGATCAACCTCGCCGCCACCTTCCCGAACGCGCCGCTCGCCGTCATCGCCGGCGCGTGGCTCGGGCTCGCCATCCGCACCGGCATCGACGCGTTCATCGGGCAGGCCGCCGAGCAGTTCCTCCCGATGGCGCTCATCCAGGCCGCCGGGGCCGCGGTCTTCGTCGCCGTCGGGCTCTTCCAGTGGGGCCTCCTCGCCGGCTCAACCGTCGTCGTCATCGCCGCCGCCGCAGTTGCCTTCGCCGTTGGTGGTGCGATCTACCGACGTGTCACCGAACCGCAGGCGAACTGACGCGTGAGCCCGGATAACCCGAGAACGCGAACGTCAGTCGAATTTGGGCCTTACGTCCACGATAATTCGGTCAGCGCTTCTCGGGATCCCGTGTCTTCACTGCGGTATGACCGACTTAGACGACACGTTCGGCGACCAGGGACCGACGCGACGACAGGCGATCTCCCTCATCGGGCTCTCCGCGGTAACGTCCTCGCGGGCTGTTCGTCGTCGAACGATAGCGAAACGACGACGAGATCGACGGCGAGCGGGCAGTTTCGCGGACATCAAGAAATCGACCGATGAGGACATCGTCGCGCTCGCCGACGCGCTGAGCACGTTCCGCGCCTCGCTCTCCGACGGCGTCCTCGACGAGGTGACGTACAAGGTCGGCGACGACGAACAGTTCTCGTGGTCGAACCTCCCGGCGAACACCGACGCCCGTGGCGGCGTCATGTTCACCGACCTCACCTGCATTGCGGTGCGCCCCTCTTCGACGAGCGACCGCAGAGAGCGAGTAGGGAGGGGATACAGCGTTCCGCTACCAGTCGAGGCTGCCGCCGGACTGGTACTCCGTGACCTGCGTCTCGAAGAAGTTCTTCTCCTTGTTCAGGTCGACCTGCTCGCTCATCCACGGGAAGGGGTTGGACGTCCCGTACTCCTCGTCCATGTCGAGTTGGCCGAGGCGACGGTCGGCGACGTACTCGACGTACGCCGCGAACTGCTCGGGGCTCATGCCGAACACCTCGTCCGGACAGGCCTCGTGGGCGTAGATCTGTTCGAGGTCGACGGCCTCGGTGATCATCTCGCGGACCTCCGCCTCGAAGGCGTCCGTCCAGACGCCGGGATGCTCTTCGCGGATCTGCCCGATGAGGTCGACGCCGAAGCCGACGTGGAGGGACTCATCACGCAGGATGTACTCGAACTGCTGGCCGACGCCGACCATCTTGTTCTGCCGCTTCAGCCCGAGCATCATCGCGAACCCGGCGTAGAAGAAGAGTCCTTCCATGACGACGTAGAAGCCGACGAGGTCGCGTAGGAGTTCACGAACGTCGTCCTCCGTGTCGAGGGAGAAGTCGGGGTCGTCGACGGCGCGCGTCAACTTGACGACGAACTCGTCTTTCTGCTGGATCGCGGGGATGCGTTCGTACATCCCGTAGAGGTAGTCGGGCTCGAAGCCGAGGCTGTCACAGCAGTAGATGAAGGTGTCCGTGTGGATCGCCTCCTCGTAGGCCTGCCGAAGGAGGTACTGACGACATTCGGGGGCCGTCACGTACTCGTAGAGGGCGAGCACGAGGTTGTTCGCGGTGAGCGATTCGGCGGTCGAGAAGAACCCGAGGTTCCACTCGACGAGGCGGCGCTCGGCGTCGGAGAGCTCGTCGCCCTGCCACTGGGCGACGTCGTCCTGCATCGGGATCTCCGCCGGCACCCAGTTGTTGTTCACGCCCGCCTCGTAGTACTCGCGCGCCCAGTCGTAGTCGATGGGCAGGATTTTGTTCGGGTCGTGTTCGTCGCGGTCGATGTTGAGAACAGGCATTATATTCTATTGACAGGCGTCGCAGGTCGGGTCCTCGACGGCGCAGAGGTCCGTCTCGTCGGTGTCGCCGGCACGTCCCCCGTCCGTCGCGGCCTCCGCGTCGTCGTCGCCGCGGTGTTGCGTCTTCCCGTACTCGTCCATGTCGAGGGTGGACTTCTCGATCTGGCTCGCACCGAGGGTACGCAGGTAGTAGGTCGTCTTCACGCCCATCTCCCACGCGCGCGTGTAGACGTCGTCGAGCAGGCTCCCGTCGGTGCTCGGGAAGAAGACGTTGTGCGAGACGGACTGATCGATCCACGTCCCGCGGTAGGCGGTGAGGTCGAGTTGGTGACGCGGGTCGATCTCGAACGCGCCCCGGTAGAGCTCCTTCAGGTCGTCCGGGACCGCCTCGAGCTCCTGGATCGAGCCGTCGTGGTACTTGATCCGATCGCGGATCTCCTCGGTCCAGAGGCCCTCCGCCTTCAGGTCCTCGACGAGCCGGTCGTTGATCACGGTGAAGTCGCCGCTCATGTTCGACTTCACGTAGAGGTTCGAGTAGATCGGCTCGATGGAGGGCGACGTGCCGTTGATCGTGGAGACGGTCGCCGTCGGCGCGATCGCCATCGTGTTCGAGTTGCGCATCCCGTGCTCCGCGATGGCCTCACGAACGACGAACCAGTCCATCGTCTCTTCTCTGTCCGTGGGGATCTCGCGGCCGCGTTCTTCTTCCAGCAGATCGACGGTGTCCTGCGGGAGAATCCCGCGATCCCACTTCGACCCCTCGTAGGAGTCGTACGCGCCGCGCTCGCCGGCGAGCCGTGCGGAGTTGAGGATCGCGTGGTAGGAGACGAACTCCTGCCAGCGATTCGCCTTCTCGATTGCCTCGTCGCCGTTCATCGGGATTCCACATTCCATCAGCGCGGCGTGGAAGCCCATCGATCCGAGGCCGATCGGCCGGTGGCGCATGTTCGAGCGCTCGGCCTTCTCCGTGGGATAGAAGCAGAGATCGACGACGTTGTCGAGCATCCGCATCGCCGTCTCGATGGTGTCGGCGAGGCGCTCGCGATCGAGTTCGCCCGCGGTCTCATCGACGTGCGTCTCGTAGTTGACGCTCCCGAGGTTGCAGACGGCGGTCTCTTCTTGGCTCGTGTTGAGCGTGATCTCCGTACAGAGGTTCGAGGAGTGGATCGTCCCCGCGTGGTCCTGCGGCGAGCGGACGTTACAGGGGTCCTTGAACGTGATCCACGGATGTCCAGTCTCGAAGAGGCGAGTGAGGGTCTTGCGCCAGAGGTCGGCGGCCTCGACGACCTCGTACTCGTCGATCTCGCCGTTCTGTGCGGCCTCCTCGTAGGCCTCGTAGTGCTCGCGGAACTCCTCGCCGTAGGTCTCGTGGAGCTCCGGCACCTCGTCGGGGCTGAAGAGCGTCCATTCCTCATCTGCCTGGACACGCTCCATGAAGAGGTCGGGCACCCACGCGGCGGTGTTCATGTCGGGGGTGCGCCGGCGCTCGTCGCCCGTGTTGCGCTTGAGGTCGAGGAAGTCGGGATAGTCGGCGTGCCACGCGGCGAGATAAGCGGCGGCTGCGCCGCGTCGCTTTCCGGAGCGATTGATCGCGCCGGTCACGTCGTTCGAGATGCGGAGGAACGGGACCGTGCCGGTGGACTCGACGCCCGTGGAGGAGATGCGTGCGCCGGCGGCGCGAACGTTCGTCCAGTCGTTGCCGAGCCCGCCCGACCACTTCGAAAGCGTCGCGTGTTCCTTGTACGCGTCGAAGATCCCTTCGAGGTCGTCGGAGACGGTCGTGAGGTAGCAGGAGGAGAGCTGCGGGTGCGTCGTACCCGCGTGGAAGAGCGTCGGCGAGGAGGGCGTAAATTCGAGCTTTGAGAGGACGTCGTAGAACTCCTCGGCGCGCTCGTTGGGTTCGTCCTCCTCGAGGGCGAGGCCCATCGCGACGCGCATCCAGAAGGCCTGGGGGAGCTCCATGCGCTCGTCGTCGGCGGTCTTGAGGAAGTAGCGCTGATAGAGCGTGTCGAGCGCCATGTACTCGAACTTCTCGTCGCGATCCGGTTCGAGGGAGTCGGCGAGCCGTTCGAGGTCGAAGCGCTCGGTCATGCGTTCGTCGAGGATGTCGCGCTCGACCATCGCGGCGACGTTCTCGCGGAACGTCTCGCGATACAGGCGGTCGCGTTCGAAGCCGGTGCAGTCCTTGCCGGCGACCTCGCGGAAGTACTTCTGGAGGAACACTTCCGCGGCGGCGCGCTTGTAGGCGGGGTCGCGTTCGATGCGCGCGGTCAGCGCGTCGATGACGGCCTCGTAGACCTCCTCGGTCGGCGCGCCGTCGTAGAGGGCGTGGTCGGCTTCATCGACGAGGTCGGTGAACGTTTCGTCCGTCAGTACGTCCCCGTCGCCCTCGTCGTCGAGACGCGAGCGGGCGCGTTCGAGGACGTCGTGGACGGTGTCTCGTGGATCGGCGTGTGGTTGTGTCTGACTCATCGTGATGTGGTGACCACCGCTCGACAGCGTCGCCACTCTCCGGGTGTGACGCCGATCGAACGGGGATGTCTCTGTCCGGCGGGACGGCCGCCCGCGGCATGTTCGGGCCGCCTCCGGCGGTACTACGTGTTGCTCTCTACGAGCGAATAAAGGTTTGCAACTGACGTTGTAGAACTACAAACGAGGTTTAACTACTCCGTCGTGCGGTCGTTCAGCCACGCACGGCGGCGTTCGAGGGTCGTCCGCGCGAACGCCGTGAGTCGGTACTCGTTGGCGCGCCCCTCTCCGTCTCGCTTGTCGATAAATCCCGCCTCGACGAGCCGATCGAGGTTCGCGTAGACGTGGCTGTGGTTGACGGTCTCCCCGTAATACTCCTCTATGTGCGTCTCGACGTCGAGGCCGTTGCACGGCTGGTGCTCGTAGAGCCGCCAGAGGAGGTCGCGTTGAAACCCGGAGAGGTTCGTCATCGCCGTGTCGTGCTCGCGGCCGCCCGGTAGCGACCGACGCTGGGTGGTGTCGTCAGATGGCATTGGTGTAGGGGCCGGCCGAGGCCGGCGTCAAACGGACTGTCGGCGGCCGAACGGATCAATCTTGCAGTGGATCACATCGGCCGACCCGCCCGGCCGAGCAGCACGCTAATGTACGAGGGTGGAATACCGACGCACGTATCGTGACGATCGCCGAATTATTGAAATAAACTATGACTGGACACACGCCGAATCGACGATCGAACACCGATAACGACCGATACGGACATCTCATCGAACACATCCAGGACGCGGTCGTCGAATTCGAGCTTGTCGATGGGGTCCCGGTCGTCGTCGACGTCAACAGGGCGTTCACCGAGACATTCGGCTACGACGCCGACGCGGCGATGGGAGAAGTGCTGAACGAGCTGATCGTCCCGGTGGGGCTCCGTGAGGAAGCCCAGACGCTCGACAGTCGCACGTCCTCCGGCGAGATCAACTACCGGCGCGTGAAACGCGAGACGGCCGACGGCCTCCGGGAGTTTCTCTATCGCGGTATCCCGTATGCCGACGACCGGGTGGGCGACGGTGGGTTCGCTGTCTACACGGACCTCACGGGGATCGTGCAGAACGAGCGCCGCGCTCGCGTGATGAACCGCGTCCTCCGGCACAACCTGCGGAACAAGGCGAACCTTATCGTCGCACACACGACGCAGTTGCTCGCTGCGTTCGAGGAGCAGTCCGCGGACCGGACGGCCGCCGCGGCGACGGTCGAACGGGCGGCGAACGATCTCCAGCAGTTGACCGAGGAGGCAGGCGAGATCAACCGCGTGTTGAACGCCGCCGAGGGGACGGAGACCGTCGACTGCGTCCCGACCATCCGCCGGGTCGTCGCGACTCACCGACAGGAGTCGCCGGACGCGGTCGTCGAAACCGACCTTCCGGCCTCGCTCGACGTGCGTGCCAACCGCCACCTCGACGTCGCGCTCGACAGCCTCGTCGACAACGCGATCCGGCACAACCCGGCCGCGGAACCGCGCGTTCGCGTCTGCGCCGCCGCCGAGGCGGAGGGGTGGGCGACCATCCACGTCGAGGACGATGGCCCGTCGATCCCGGCCGCGGAACGCGACGTCGTCACCGGCGAGGCGGAGATCACGCCGACACGCCACGGGAGCGGGCTCGGGCTGTGGCTCGTCAAGTGGACCGTCGAGACGTTCGGCGGCGAACTCTCCTTCAGTGAGAGCGACCTCGGCGGTAACGACGTCCGAATCCGGCTCCCGCGCCCCTAATCGCCGAGCTGTTCGTCGAGCGCGTCGGCGAGCGCGTCGACGCCGCCGGGCCCCTTCTGGACGAACGCGGCGGCCCCCGCATCCGTCGCCGCGTCGGCCGTTTCGGGGTCGCCGATGCCCGTGAAAAAGACGACCGGCACGTCGGGTTGGGACGAGATCGCCTCATCCAGGAGGGAGAGCGGGTCCTCACCGGGAATGCGGTAGTCGAGAACGAGGCAGTCCACGTCGTTCGCCTTGAGCTGTTCGAGGGCCCGCTCGCCGTTATCGGTCGTCTCGACGGCGTAGTCGAACCGCGAGCGCAATCGGTGGCCGACGAGGTTGGTGCACGCCGGATCGTCGTCGACGTAGACGATCGAACGGGAGGCCATACGTTGTTGACACGTACCAGTGGCTTGGGCGTTCCGGCCGGTACCAGAGGGTACTGCCGCAATCACGCACGCACATGCGTTCTCACCCATATTTAACGGAGGCTTTTGCCCCTTTTGCGTTCCACCGGTGAACGCTGACCGCACGCGCAACCCTTTATGTACGACGGCGTATGAGCATGATACAACGATGTCAGCGGATTTCCCCGACTATCTCGACGTCGACTACACAGACGGCGAGGGTGAGGACCCCGAGGACTACCCGAACCTCGAAGACAAGATCGAGAAAGCCATCGAGGTCGTCCGAACCGGCCTCGAGGAGTACGAGAATCCCGCGATCATGTGGACCGGCGGGAAGGACTCGACGCTCACGCTCTACTTCGTGAAGGAGGTCGCCGAGGAGTACGGCTACGAGATGCCGCCGGCGATCTTCATCGACCACTACCAGCATTTCGACGACCTGCTCGACTTCGCCGATCGGTGGGCGGACGAGTGGGACTTCGAGCTCATCTACGCCCGCAACGAGGACGTCGGGGAGTACGTCGAGACCAACGACCTCGAACCCGGTGACGACATCGACATCTCGGCGCTCTCCGAGCACAATCAGCACCACGTTCGGGACATCCTCGAGTACGAGGAGGACACCTTCCCGTTCCTGCTGGACACCTATGTCGGCAACCACCTGCTGAAGACCGTCGCGCTCAACGACGCGCTCAAGGAGTACGACGTCGACGGGATCTTCTCGGGGATTCGCTGGGACGAACAGGAGGCCCGCGCCGACGAGACGTTCTTCAGCCCGCGTCACGACCCGGACATCTACCCGCCCCACGACCGCATCCAGCCGATCCTCCAGTTCGACGAGGCCGCCGTCTGGGACGCCTTCTGGCACTACGTCGTCCCCGAGAGCGTTCCGGACTACCCCGACGAGGGCTACGTGCCCCAGGCCTACGACGACCTCCCCGAGGGCATCAGCCATGACGACATTCCGGTCAGCCCGAAGTACTTCAAGGGCTTCCGCTCGCTCGGCTCCGAGGTCTCGACGGACAAGGCCGCTGAGGACCCCGCGTGGCTCCAGGACCTCGACAACACCACCGAGCGCGCCGGCCGCGCCCAGGACAAGGAGGACCTCATGGAGCGCCTCCGCGACCTGGGCTACATGTAACGCACGGCGATACCTCCCCGTTTCCCCTCTTCATTTCGATGACCCGAACACACACGAGCGAGCGCACGCTCCCCGCCGGTATCGGCCGCCCGGACGTGATCCTGGGCGTCATTACCGCCCTCCTCGTCATCGCCGTCGTGGCGACCGTCGCCGCGCCGTACGCAGCGATGCCGACGCTCGCCGCCGGCTGTCTCGGCTGTCTCGGCGTCATCGGTGAGGCGCTGTTCGTCAACCCGCCCGTTGAGGGCTAGCGATTCGTCGAGAAGCGCGCCGGCACGCCACCGATGAACAGCGCGCCGGTGAGACACGCTAATACGAGCGCGCCCCCGGCGATTGCATGCCCGCCGTACGGTCCCGGATACGTCCCGAAGAACGCGCCGACCATCAGCGCCGCCGTCGCGACGATGAGGGCGAGCCAGCAGACGGCGGCGGCGACGGCCCGGACGATGAAGTCGCGACGGAACACGACCGATCCGTTCGCGGCCGCGCGACAAAAACCGGCCGGTCCTGACGCCGAACCCTTTTGCGGCCACACGACCTATGAACCATCCGTATCAGGGTGTCACGCATGGATCGGGGTGCCAGTAGCGTCGTCGGGACGATCCTCATGACCGGCATCGTCATCACCGCGATGACAGTAGCCGGTGTCGCCATGTTGGATCGAACGTACGGCGGCGCGGAGCGCGCCCCCGTCGGCGCGGTGGACGTCACGACGCACGACGGAACCGTCGCCGTCACCTACTGCGGCGGCGAGCCGCTCGCCAGTGACGGCCTCGTCGTCGTGCTTCGCGGAGCGGACGAGACGCGACGCGTCGGGTTTTCCGAGGGCGAATGGGCGACTGGTGGGGGTGCCACCGGATCGTTCTCGCCGGGGATGACGTGGCGATTCGAGAACGCGACTGTCGGTGCGCTCGCTGAAGATGACGTCGCCGTCGTCCACAGACCGTCGAACAGCGTCCTCGACACGACGAAGTGCGGCGGCCCGGAGACGACGCCCGCGACGAGTACATCCACGACATCGACGACTACGACCACGACTACCACGACTACGACGAGCACGCCGACGACCACAACGTCAACGACCGGCGATGACTCGACGCCGACCGTGTTCCTTGACGTCACACTCGTTGACAAGAGCGGGCCGAACGACCGGGCTGCGTACGACGTGCAGTACGCGCTCAACGCCTCGGAGGCCGCGCGTACGGCGAACGTCTCCGTGACGATCCGGGACGAGACGACTGACGACATCCAGAGCTACACGGACCTCGCGGCGACGGCCGGGACGCATCGCGTCTCGTACGACAGCGGGGGCGCGACCGGCGATCCGTACGCGATCACCGTCCGCGCGTACGACGCGAGTGGCGGAGTGATCGGCACCTCCACCGTCACCGACGTCGCGGACGGTATCGACTCGGACGGAAACGGGACGGTCGAACGCACGGGCGAGCCGCTTCGGAACATTACGCTCGTCGACCGCACCGGGCCGGACGACGGCGCGGCGTACACGGTCGGGTACGAGGCGGCGGACGCGGTCGCGAACGTGACGGTCGCGCTGATGTCGACCGCGAATGAGTCACGGGTGAGCCAAACCGCGACGCTGTCAGCGACGAACGGTTGCGTCACGTATCACCGGTCCGATAGCGCTGGTTCTGGAAATCGCTACGTGATCTCGCTCGCCGCGCGGAACACGAGCGGGAGCGTGATCGACGAGTACGTTCTGCAGGACGTCGCGGACGGCCGCGACACGCGCGACGGCTTCGACCCCGCAGAGCGCGACGCAGTCCAATCCGTCACACTCGTCGACCGGAGCACACAGAGCGGCGGGACACAGTACACTGTCTCGTACGAAACCGGCGGGCCCGCGGTTGACCGGGTCGCCGTCGCGTTCGTGGACCACGAAAAGGGATCGGCATCCGAGACCCGCATATATCCGGGGAGCGGGAGCGCGACGTACGAGAAGTACACATACGGTGACAACTACACGATCGTCGTGGCGGCGCTCGACGCAGATGGGCGCGTACTCGACGTCCAGACGCTCACCGACATCGCGGATGGCGAGGACGGACGCGATCTCGGCGAGGTCTCGCGGCCCGGGAAGCCGATCCGCCACCTCAGCGTGGACGACCAGTCTGGCGGCCACTACGTTGTTGAGGCGACTGCTGGATCGACCGCGGATCGCATCGAGGCGATGGTAATGCAGAACGGGAGCGTCGCGAAGAGTTGGGCGAACGCGACGGACGGATTCGACTACTACGGATCCGGCGGTAAGCGGTACGCCTTCACGTTCCTCGCGTACGACGCGGACGGAAACGTCGTGGATGCCTACGTTGTCACGGATGTCGCAAACGGTCGCGACAGCGCGGAGTCATACGACACCGACCGTGCCGTCGTCTCGCGGGTGGTGGTGACCGACAAGAGCGGGAAGCAGTCCGGGAAGAAGAGCCGCTACCGTGTCGACTACGCGTCGAACGCCTCGCGCGTCGACGTCGTCTTCCACCACCCGACTAACGCGTACTACGGGATGGAGGCGAACCTCGCGCTCGCGCCGAGCGGGCGTGCGACGTACCCGCCGTCGGGGTCGAAATACTTCACGAGCGGGGACAACTACGTGATCGTCGTCCGCGCGCTGAACGACGATGGTGAGGTGGTCGACGTCGTGGCTGTCCAGGACGAGGCCGATGGCACCGATCCGCCGCCGTACACATATTGACCCGCCTCAGTCGCCGTCCGGAATGCCCTCGATGTCGCCGCCGTCGTCCTCGACGACGAACTGGCCGGCGGCGCGTTGCGCGCTGTTGACGAGCGTTACGCGGAGGACGTAGGCCGCGACGAGGACGAACGGCGCAAACGCGATGGCTTCGACGCCGACGACGAGCAAGTTGCTGTCCGGCAGGTCGTTGAGGAAATGCATGAACGCCGCGACGATCGCGGCGGTCGGGACGGCGGTGAGCACGAGATCGCGCGAGAGGTTCGCGAGGTCGCGACGGGTGTAGAGCGTCTTGAAGTATTCGCGGGCGGTCGCAGCGTACTGGAGGAGGCGCAGCATCTCGTCGATGCGCTCCGCGGTCGCGTCGTCGAGTTCGTCGCTGTGTGCGACGCGGATCGCGCGGAGGTCGTGGATCTGTCTGTCGTGGTCGTAGTCGATGGTCGCGAGCACGACGTCGAGGGTGTCCTCGGCGTCCTCGAGCCCGCGGTTCATCTCGCCCGTCTCCTCGGCGAGGGTCTCGACGTAGCCGTCGAGGTCCTCGCGCAACTCGAAATCCGCGGCACCGAGTTCGTCTTCGAGGCGCTGGGCGCGTTCGAGGATGCTTCCGGAGAGGAGTCGGAGGAGCGCTTCGGGCTCGGCGGGGACGTGCTCGGTGTCGACGACGTTCTCCAGCTGGCGGCGGTATTGGACGACGCTCTGTACGCGGCCGAACTGCTGAGCGAGCGGGTGTTGCTGTTGGGAGACGAACAGCGTGTTGACGGTGACGACGATGCTGAAGAGGAAGAACGTCCCGCTGAGGAGCGCAGAGACGAGTGATACCGTCGGGCTGGAGTCGGCGAGCGGGTTCTTCGGCGTCGGGAGGAGGGAGCCCGCGACGGGCCCGAACAGGGTGAACCCGACGGCGAGGACGGCGGTCGTGAGGATCCGCCGGTCGGCGGTGAACGCCACCCACCGATACCAGTCGCGTCGCCATCGTTCGATTCCGTCGGTCATCGATCCGGCGAACGGGCCGCGCCGCTAAAAGCGATGCGGGCTACCGGAACGGATAGGTCGCTGGCGCGACCGTGAGACGGCGTGCCCTCAATCGACACCTCCGACTCCCGCGACGCCGCCCCCGACCCGCCGGACGCCGCTTTCGATGCCGCCGACCCACCCGACGCTTTCGACACGAAACGCGGTACCGCCCGCTTTGAGGACGGGACCTTCGTCGTCGAGGACTCCGTCTCTGGCTACGCTCGCTCGCTCTATCGAGGCTACTGGCGAAGCGACGCGTGGTGGCGCAAGGCGATCTTCGTCGGCTACGTCTTCTGGCTTGTCGTCGCGATCGGCTGGTCGATGCAGTTGCTCGGTCGCCTCGTCCAGCGTGACGCCGATCCGATCTGGGCCGCCGGCGGCGCGGGCGTCGTCGCCGCGCTCCTCCTCGCACTCTGGCTCGTGAACTACCTCCGTGGCTACCGCTCACCTGACCGGATCGCGCTCGCCGAGATCGAGTCGGTGTCGGCGACGCGGGGCGAAACGGGCCTGACGCGTCCGCGCCTCGTGCTCACCTACCGCGACGGTGAGGCGACCCGCAAACGCCGCGTGAACCTCCCCTCACTCTCCATGCCGGACGGTGACGAGACGTACGAGCGTGCCGTCGCGGCGTTCGCCGAACGCGGGTTCGACGTTGACCGTTGAGGGTATCGGGGAAAGCTGCGGTCCTCAGAGCGCGACGAAGACGACCGTCGTGACGAGCGCGGCGACGACGACGGAGATGGCAGTGATCCGAACGGCGTACTTCTGGTCGGCGGCCCGAGCGTCGGGGTCGGAGACAGTACCCCGCTCGCCGGCGTCCTCAAAGCTGTATCGGCCGACGAGGGCGAGAAACGCGCAGAAGGACTTCGACGCTTGGAGATACCACTCGGTGGCGAGCGCGAGCGGAACGAAGAGCGCTGGGACGAGCTCGTGCGGCACGACGCCGATCGCGACACTGAGGACGAACGCGCCCGCGACGACGAGGGCAGCCGCGGCGTACGTGTACCGACGACGGCGCTCGCGCTCGCCGATGTTGCACACGCCGGCTCGATAGGTGGACTGAGACGTTGCCACGCCGGTTCGGACGGTCGGCGAGCGCCTAAAGGATCGGATCGACCACACTCCCTGCCGGTAGGTCGACCCGCCGTCGTGCGGTCTCGTGCGTGCGGCTCGCCGGCTCTCGCTGGCTCTCGTCGCTACGGACGTCCGGTCACTGGCTCGCTCCCTCGATCGGTGTCGCCCCGGTCGAGAGACGCCGTGCGCCGTAGACGCCGATCGCGCCGACGACGCAGAGCCCGGCGGCGACGACGAACGCGACGCCGAAGCTGCTGGCGGCGACCCACCCGCCGAGGAGCCCGCCGACCGCGCCCGCGACTGCGGCGAGGGCGGCATAGGTCCCGAGGATGCTGCCGCGCGCGCCTGCCGGGGCGAACCGCGAGACGATGGCCGTCCCGGCGACGGCGATGAACGCCCATGTGACGCCGACGACGAAGAGGAGCGCGCCGATCGCAGCGAGCGCGCCGAGCGTCCCCGAGAGCGCGTCCGCGCCGAGGAGCCCGACGCCCGCGACGCCGACGAACGCGGCGGCGCGGAGACCGAGTGTGCCGCTCTGTACGAGTCGCACGTCGTGGCTGCTGCTGAGGCGGCCCGCACTACCGAAGAGGAGCGTCGAGGCGGCGTTGTTCACGAGGTAGAGCGCGAACACCATCCCGGAGGAGAATCCGAGGTTCGTGTCGAGATAGAGCGGGAGCGGTGCCCAGAAGACGGAGAATCCCGTGAAGAAGCAGAACGCGGCCCCGAAGTAGAGCCAGAGCGTGGGCGGGAGGTCCGCGCCGAGTCGGCGGAGGCGTGCGAGCGAGAGCGAGCGCGTCGCCCAGAAGAGCCGGTTTGTCCCGTACGAGAACGTCGCGTCCGGCGCGTTCCGCGAGGTCCGCGAGAGGATGGCGGCGACGCGGTTCGCGCGTCGTGGACCGACTTGGCGGGCGTCATGCCGTGGGAGCGAGCGCGCGGCGAGGGCGGCGGCTGAGACACCGAAAGCCGCCGCGACGGCAAACAGCGACTCCTGTACGATCTCCGGCGTGGCGACCACCGCTACCCCGACCGTCCACACCGTCCCGAGGACGAACCCGAGCGTCGAGCCGTACCCCTGGAAGACGTTGAGGCGGGCGATCCGCTCGTTCCACTGTTGCTCCGGCGTGTCGGCAACCACGAGCATCGTGACGACGGGCGAGATCGCGGCGAGCGCGAACGCGAGGACGGCGTAGACGGCGATCACCGGCCAGACGCTGCGGAGGAACGGGAGGACGACGAGCGCGAGTGCGGCGACGCCGAGCGCGGCGACGATGACGCCACGGCGATCTCCTGTGCGGTCGGCGTAGCGGCCGGCCAGTATCGCCCCCGGTGCACCGACAAGCGACGACAGCGACGCCGACACGCCGAGCGCGCCCGGCCCACCGCCGAGGTGGACGACGTAGAGCGGGACGAGCAGCCCGGCGACGCTCGAGGCGACCGCCGAACACGACAGCGCGTAGAGCCACCGGTCCGAGGGCATGGTCGTGGCGTCGCGTGGTGTGGCCTAAACAGTTCTCACACGCGAGCGGTCGGCGGCCGTCATTTCGCCGTCGCCTCGGCTCACTCCGCCCCGTCACCGTACTCCGCCACCGATACCTCCCGACTCGTCCCGCGTCCTTCCACCCGTGCTTTTGTCGGCCGCGAGCCAACGACAGCGTATGCGACTCCTCCGAACAATCGGCGCGGCGGCGGGTGCTGTCGGCCTCGCGGCCGTCGCGGACCGCGCGCTGGGCGCGTACGCCGGCGATCTCGAACCGCCCCTCGACGGCCGCCGCGGCACGTTCCGCTGGCGCGGGATGGACGTGGCGTACACGGAAGCCGGCGACGCGTCCGACCCGACCGTCGTGCTCTTTCATGGCGTGAACGCCGCCGGATCGAGCGGCGAATACCGAACACTTTGGGACGAACTCGCCGCCGACTACCACGTCGTCGCGCCCGACTTCCCGGGCTTTGGCTGTTCGGATCGCCCGCCGATCGACTACGACGGCGACCTCTACACGGCGTTCGTCGCGGCGTTCCTCGAGCAATACGACGAGCCGGCAGTTCTCGCGGCGTCGCTCGCGGGCGGCTACGTAGCGAGTGCGCTTGCAGACGATTCGATCGACCCACGAGCACTCGTCCTCGTCTGTCCCTCGACGGGTGTGATGCCGGGACCGAACCCGTGGGCGCGCGGCGTCGTGCGCGCGCCGCTCCTCGGCGATCTCCTCGTCGACGCCGCGACCGCCCGGTACTCGATCCGTCGCTCGAACGCCGACCACGGCTACTACGACGTCGGGAACGCCGACGACGCGTGGCTCGACTACCAGTGGCGCAGCGCCCACCAGCGCGGCGCGAAACACGCGGTTGCGGCGTTCGTCGGCGGCTATCTGAACGTCGACGTCGAACTCGAAGACGCGCTTGCAGAGTTCGACGGCCCACTGACGCTCGTCTGGGGGTCCGCCGCGGAGACGACGCCGCCCGCGGAGGGCCGGGACCTCGCAGACGCCCTCGACGCCGCGTTCGTCGAGATCGACCGGACGGCGCTCGTCCCGCACGCGGAACGCCCCGACGTGTTCTTGGACATGATCGACGGCCGACTCGACGTCGACTGACGCGGGTTCGCGCGTGACTGCCACGGTCGCGCCCCGCGCTCGGCTTGTGTCGAACCGACGCACCCAAACCCCACCGCTCCCACTCTATTATCAATGGCCGACACGCCGACCGACCGGGAGCGCACGGACGTCGAGGAGGCCATCATGGAAGCGACCTACCGCGCGCTCCGCGAACAGGGGTACGCTGACCTCACGATGCGCGCCATCGCCGAGGAGTATGGGAAGACGACGGCAGCCATCCACTACCACTACGACACGAAGGACGACCTCCTCGTCGCGTTCCTCGAATACCTCCTCGATACGTTCCTCGATCACGTCCACGACGCCGCGACGGACGATCCCGAGAGCCATCTCGGTGCCCTCCTCGACGGCCTCCTCATCGAGCGCGAGGACGACTACGACCTCGTTTGCGCCCTTCTCGAAATGCGCGCGCAAGCACCCTATCACGACGCCATCCGCGAGCAACTCGTCCGAAATGACGAGTACCTCCGCGAAGTCGTTCGGTCGGTCGTCGCCGACGGCGTCGAACGCGGCGTCTTCCGTGACGACGTCGATCCCGATACCGTCGCCTCGGCGCTCATTACCATCGTGAAAGGCGCGCGCACCCGGTTCGTCGTTCTCGCCGATCCGTCCGTTCTCCACGTCGCACGCGATACCGCCGACGCGTACGTGCAGGGCGTCCTCGACGCGTAGCACGAGTGACCTCCTCCTCGCCGTAAACGGCGAGGCTTCCCACGGCACCGCCCCGCTGAGTTGGGATATTTACTGGTTGACGACCTGTCAGCATGACGGCCGATGGCGGGGTCGTTCGAAAGACGCCTCGCGTCTTTCGTGATGTCGTCAGAACGCGAAGCGTTCTGACTGCTAACCAGAAGCCGGAGACTTCTGGTGATGCCGAGAGAGCTCCGCTCTCTCGAACCACCACACCGCCGTTACTCCTATCCCCGGCAGGGGGACTCGGAGTTATCGCAACCGAGACACCACAGCGGTTCGAGAGGGTGTCTCGAACATTCTGGGCCTCGGAGTCCCCGATATTGTGCATTTAGGTGGCGGTGAAACCGCCTCGGTGTACGTCATACTACGACACGATGATACTTAAATATCCGTATGAGCGCCGCTGCGTGGCTCGTGGGGGCGTTGTCGGATTCACACCCGTCTCCAGAACGCGGAGTATTCTGGTGTGCGAACGAGACGCGAAGCGTCTCGTTAACGTTCGAAAGACGCATAGTGGTTAGGGGAAGTTATGGAGGTGGCGCCTGATACGAGAGTATGTCTGGAGATCGCCGCAAAGAGA
>NZ_BAAABL010000019.1:0-664 GCF_039520965.1 Halarchaeum salinum | reverse complement strand
GTGAGACGCCGTCGATCCCCAGCGGCACGCCGACCGCGCGGCCATCGATTGCCGCGTCCAACGCATCCGCGAAGTCCGCGGGTGTCGTCCGCGTGCAGGCCACATCGAGGGCGGCGAGCGATGATTCGAACGTCGAGACGATATCCGTCGACATAGCCACCAGTTCGTAGAGGAAGGTGTTAATTGTTGGTAGTGAGTTGGGGGCACTGTTCAGATTAGAGTTGAATGATGAGGCAGCCGAATTCCTGAGTGCTCTATGCCCGAAATCAGCCGCCTCAGTGAGGTAGCGACTGCTTCGAGTTAGCGTTTGTGGAGCGAGAAGCGACACCGAGCGGGGCGATGAAGCTCGTATTCGACTCCATCCCGCAGGATTGTCATTCTCGAATACCGTCCCTGAACTTGAGGGATTCGGCGTCGGCCGTGCTCGGTCCACCGTGCACAACTGGGTGCAGAAGGCCGGTCTACAGCCAGCCAAGGGCAAAGACCCGGATCACGTTGCAGTCGACGAAACCGTGATACAGATTGATGACCAGCGCTCTTGGCTGTACGCCGTCATCAGAAACGCGACGCGTTTCTGATTGGCGAACGAGACGCCTAGTGGTTAGGGGAAGTTATGGAGGTGGCGCCTGATACGAGAGTATGTCTGGAGATCGCCGCAAAGAGA
>NZ_BAAABL010000018.1:0-16133 GCF_039520965.1 Halarchaeum salinum | reverse complement strand
TCGTACGGCTCCGCCGTCCGAGCGCGAGCGTGGTATCGCCAGTTTCGTGAAATTGTGCTCGCCGCCGCAGTCTACAACGTCGAACAAGCCGTGAAACAGTGAATCCCGTCGCCCTCTGCGGATTCAATGAAGCCGATCAATTCTGAATCGGATGATCAGCTCTCAGTCGGTGTCTACACCGGTGGAACGCCGTACGAGATGGAGCAGATTGAGTCCTCGGCGTTCTTCGAGCGGAGCGGTGGCCGGCCGCGCTTTAGGCTCGCGAACTGCTGGTGTGGCGATGACGCGTCGCCGAACGCGTTCGAGTACCGTGGGACATCTCGCGGGTACACGCTCCGGTGTGAAGCGAACCACGAGCACTCGTTCACGGACCGCGAACTCCTCCTGTCGCGCAAGGAGATGGTCTTCCACAACCAGCCGGATATCATCCTGACGACACTGGAATCCCTCGAAGGGTTCGCGCTCAAGCCACACTATCCGCTTATCGACGAAATCGAGACGATCGTCCTGGACGAGGTGCATCTGAACACGCAGATGCGGGGCGCGCACGCCTCGAAGATCATCCAGAACATCAACGAGATCACCGAGCAGCCTCTCCTCTGGCTCGGATCAAGCGCGACAATCGACGACGCGGAGCGCTTCGGGAAGCGGCTCTTCGGCGTATCGAGTCGGGACATCCGGACGGTGGAGCCGGGTGAGTCGGACTTCAACGACGACCACGACGACTACGAGCACTACTACTTCATGCTAGCGTCCCCAGATGGGCCGGGCGCGTCGTCAATGTCGATCCAGCAGCATCTCCTTCTCGGACACAGCCTCCTTGAACAGTCCTCCGGGGACCGCGGGAAGATGCTGGCATTCATCGACAGCATCTCACAGGTGAACCAGAAGTACACCCAGCTGCAGGACGCCGACCACAACCGGGAACTGTGGCGGTACCACCTCGGTGACAATGACGGCGTTGAGGACTGGGCGGCCGTCGCGAAAGCGATGGATCATCGCTTCCTTGACGAACACCTGAACTTCCTGCCCGTCTACTCGGATCGCGGATTCGACTCCTCGGAGGTCGGCGATAGTGACGTCCTCCTCTCGACATCGTTCTTGGAGGTCGGAATCGACGTCGGGGAAATCAAGACGATTACGCAGTATCGGACGCCGTGGGACCTCTCCTCGTTCAAGCAGCGCGCAGGGCGGGCGGCGCGGAAGGAAGGGATGGACGCACACATCGCGGTCATGCTCTCGGGGCTGACCGGTGACGCGAATATGTTCTACCGCGCGGACCGCTTCCTCGACTCTGACATCCGGACACCGCTCAAAACGGACAACGATGTCGTCGAATGGATCCACGAGCGCTTCCGCGAGTACTACGAGGTTGCGAACGACGTCTCGAATCGTGATCTCCGACTTGAGAACCCGAACGAGGTGTTCCTCAAGGAATACCTTGGCGACGAACTCGGCTATGGGGAGTATGAGCGGCTCGTTCTTTCGCCGTCCGTGTTCTTCGAGGAGGAGTTCGAGATCGACATCGCACCCGAGCCGTTGCTCTCTGAGCAGGTGATCGGTGAGGCGAGCGACGCGCTCACCGCGTACCTCGACGACCAGCGGGAGACGTTCGCGGACATCGAGTCGTTCTTCAATCTTGATGATGGGAACGTGATCCGCGGCGAGGACGCGGTTGATACGTACGTCCACAAGGTACAGGACCGCGTCCTGAAGCTGATCAACGCGCTCTCGGGGCAGGTCTCCGGCTATCGGGACGAACTCGAATCGCTCGGTGAGACCGGATACGCCGCCGACGTGGAAGGACTCGAATCCGAGCTCGCCGAGTTGCGCGAGAGCGCCTCACAGATCCCCGAGGGAGACACGCGGACGAAAGTCCAGCACTTCGAGTCGCTTCTGGGCGACCTGTTCGGCCTTAGTGGCGAGCTGATCAAGCTCCAGAGCAAGGTGAATCAAGTGTCGGAGAAGGTGATCCCTCAGGTCCGGACGGATCAGCTGAGCGAAGTACAGGATGCGGTCACACGGCTCAACAGCCTCAGTGACGACGACCGGATTCAGGAGTATTATCGCACCCAGAAGCGCGTTTATTATCTCCAGCAGACGCTCGACGAACTCAAGGACTACGTCGGGTATCGCACGCCGTTCCTCAGTCTCTATGCGATACGCCATCTGCTCCGCGGCGCGTACTATCTCGATCGCTACCTGCAGGCGGACGACCGGACGCTCGGTGAGGTCTGGTACGTCCCGCCGAACTACTACGGTGACGCCGGCCGGTTCTTCAGTGTTTTCCAGCCGGACTCACAGGAGAGTACAGACGAATCGATCGACAAGCTCGTGAGCACGTACACGCCGTATCGCTCCGAGTATCAGTCGAAGTCGAACGAGATGTACGCGTTCCTCCCGCGGACGACAGTGACGGAGGACGGCGTTGAGTTCGACTTCTCACAGCATGTGAGCGGGCAAGTCCGTGATGGAATCCTCGTCCCGGACTCGATCGAGCTGTCCGCGATGACCGACCTTAGCGACGATGCAGCGCTCAACATCGTCCGCTACTGCCCGAAGTGCTATCAAATACTCACCGACGTCGACCGGTGTCTTCGGCATGAGGAGCGGGAGCTCGGGAAGATTCACTCGAACCCACAGGTCAAGACGCGAATCGGGGAACTGACGGTCGCGGAGACGACTGGTTCGACGTCACTTGCGGACATGGCTGCGGAGGTCACGCTTGAAGGCGTGACGCTGAGTATCCGGCCCGCGAGCGCGTGGGGGACGAACGTAACGTTCGACCAGCGCGACCCGTTCGAGGTCGAAATCGACGCGCCGGAAGAGACGCTCGGTTTCCAGATTGACACTCGTGGGCTCGTCTTCGACGTCAGTTCGTTCCTTGACGCGGTCGATAGCGAGACTGCTCGGACGCTCGCGGAGCGATACAACGAGTTCGAAGACGTCGACTATGAGTACGTCGCGTACCATACGGCCGCGCACTTCTTCCTCCAGCTCGTCTCGGATGTTAGCGCGGTCAATACGTCGATGCTTCTCTATGGGTTCGACAGGGACACCCAGGAGGTGTACGTCTTCGAGCGTACCGAAGGAGGACAAGGGGTTGTCGACCTCGTATACGACGACTTGAGGAACGACCCGGGGACCGTTCTCGAGGCGCTCAACCGCATTGGATACAACTCGCAGGTGATTAACGAACGGCTGTGGGCCCAAGAGGCGTTCGTGCAGCGACTCGCGTCAATCGGCGATGACGAGGACGAGATCAAGTCATTGGTTGAGGAAACGCTCGGGATTCCCTATACCTCGGTCGTCAATCGGGTCACGCAGGAGGTGCTCTCGAGTATCGACAAGGCCGAGCAGTTCGCCGCCGACGAGGGGGTCACCGTCGAGGACGCCTATCAGGTGAAGCGAACGATTGCGCGCGAACAGGTCGCCGGCGCCGAGGAGTTCCCCGCGGATACCGTCTCCGACCTTGGTCTCGACCTCTCGGACGTGGAGCGGGCGAAAACCGTCTTCTTCTCGCCGGACATCGACGGCTGTGTGGAGAACCTCCATCTCGGCGAGTGCATCGCGGCGACCGATCAGAGCGACGCCCTCAGCTACGTGCTTCTCGAAGCACTCCGAGAGAGTCTAACCCACACGGTTCCTTCAGAAGAGACGAGCACCGAGATGTTCGACCGAGAACGCCTTCCGGCAGGAGAATTCAATGGTACGAGCGTTTTCCTTACCTTCTGAGAGTCTCTCGTACTTCATCGGGTTCACGCTGCTACACAGTGACCACGTGGTCATCGTCTCCCCGTGGTTGAGCGACGTGACGCTCCGGCTCCCGGTCAACGACCGGTTCGACGAGCGAGAGGTGCGATTGGCGACAATGCTCGGAGAACTCACGGACACGGACATCCGAATCCTCGTTCGTGAAGGCGAGGAGCACAACGAGTACATCGAACGGCGACTCCCGAACCACGTGGAGTTCCGGGTCGTCGAGGGCCTACACGCCAAGGCCGTTGTTAGCGACGCGTTCGTCTACCTCGGATCCGCGAACATTACGCGAGGCGGACTCTCGGTCAATCGTGAACTCTGTGAGGTGCTGGAGAACGAGTATGGGTCGGCTCACGAATACGTCTCAAGCACGCTGGATATCAACGTCGAGGACTGAACCGGCATCGACCAACATACCCCCAATTGGCACTGATAGTCAGCTCTGTTAAAACTCCACAAACAGGATAGGTGGGATCTAATCGTTAGGTATAATGGAAGTACTCGACGAAGAGCGGCGGGTTCGGGGTCGGACTGCAAAGCGTGAGGGGGGTGTGTAACGCGCACGGCTGGGAGATTCGCGCGATCGAGAGTGTCGAGGGTGGCGCGCGCTTCGAGATTCCCAACGTCACGACAGTCGAGGAGTGACTCAGTCAGCATCAGAAACGCTCCTACCCAAGATACGCCTCACATTCAGGCATGAACTCGTGTAAATTCCGCCCGATATCACGGTCAAAGCTGATGGCTACGCCCTGTTCGGAACTCTCTCTGAACTGTACAACGAAGGCATCGTCGAACGTGTGAACAGTGGCCCGATAGTTACCCATCGTTTCGATATGCGGGGCGTTTGTCAGCACTGTCTCATGGACTTCCTGCGCCGCTCTGTGTAGTTCAACTGCTGAACGCCCGAAGTGGTCGAAACCCGATCCAAGACCGAAGGGCCGAAACGATAGATTCAAATGCAACTCAAAGAATATAACCATTAACTATATGTTTAATATGCTGTCATGTATATGTGGAATGTCCGCACGGCACATTCAGTGCAAAAACTGTGGTCGCAGGACGTACAGTCCAGAAAGAGGAAAATGCGAAAGTTGCGGATACAAAGAAGGCCTGCTCGGGAAATTATTCGGCTGAGTGGGCTCTCAGGGAATTTTTATGCCATACAAATGCACCAGCTGTGGCTGGAAGGGAAGCCGTAGTGAACTCGATGTAGAAGGACCCAGTTGCCCCAAGTGTGGCGCAGGGGTACAGAAGACCTGATAAATATGACCAATTAATCGATTCGCACACCTACCTAACCGCTGTTTTATCGACTATGATGTTGGTGTGAAGTAGACAATAGATATAGATAGTTGGCTCACTCGCCCGACTTTGGAGTTGTAGGCGTCTCAGTTTCGGTGGGGATCAGTAGGTCAGTTGGGAGGACGAATCGGAGCGTCCAGTCGTCGCTGTTCGCGTCGCGGAGCGCCGCATTGATTCGGTCCGCGGCGTCGAGGAGATCGGCCTGGTCCATCGTGGCGAACATACCCGAGCTGTCTGGTCCTTCGGCCGCCCAGAGGGCAGCGTCACCGATCACGCTTCGGTCTCGATTGTTCGAGATAGCGTCTTGAAGGGCGAAGAGGACGGCTAGTCCCGGCTGCTGATCGAACAGTGCGTTGGGAACGACGTCGTCAAGCAGGTACTGGAGGCGTCGCTCGATCATACGGGTGACGCGGCGGAGTTGTCGCTGGATCTCGGCGCGGTCGTCGAGCTGTGTGAGCCGCATCTGGATGTTCCGGATGTGTCGCTGGTCGTTCTGCTGGAAGTATGGATGCCGTGACTGAGGGTCGTAGTCGTCAAGGTGGCCGTCTTCAGCGAGGAGGTAGTCGACGAGGTCCGCGTAGATATCCATGCGGCGGTCCTGCACGTCGGCGAGTTCCTCGGCGACGGTTACACCGACGACGATATCGATTGCGTCGCCCTCGATCAGCGACGACGTGTGGTCGCGTTCGATCCCGCGCTGGGCGTAGTTGAGGAGGATGCTCGTATCGACGAAGACGTTCGCGGGACTCGGTGTCAAGCCGTCGGTGTCCTCGCCGCCGTCGTCCATACGCACTATTCGAGATACTCCGCGGATAAATTGCTTAGTCTCTCGGCTAGCTGCTGGTCGTCAACCGGCGGGTAGTCGTTCGGTCCAGGACGAAGACCGGCGTCAGCTAACGTCGATGCGAGCGCCCCGCGTTCGTCGTGGAGTACATTGTGGAACGTCTCGAACTCGGTGGCGTGTTCGGTGCGGAGTTCGTCCGCATGAGGGCCGGTTGCGGTCGTCTGTGAGATTCGGAGGCAGGGATACTTCCACACGTAGTAGAAGAAGAAATCCTGCAGTCGTCGCACGGCATCGAGGTGGGATGCCGTGTAGTCCGCAGTCGGACGCTTGGCGAGCATCATGAGCGCGTCCTCAATGAGGTCGGTGCCGTCGACGACGGCGTTGAACGTCTCCCGAAGCTCCTTGTCACTGCGGAGGTAGTAGTGGAAGTCCGAGATGGAGAGTTCGAGCGCACGCCGGGTCTCAGCGATCGACCGAGTCGGCGTCTCGGCCTCAAGGTGGCACTCGATGGCTGTGGCGAGGTCACTCAGGTGAGTTCGGATGTGTGTGCTCTCGATATAGAGGAGGCGATATCGCTCGGGTGCCGTCTCCTGGTAGAAGTTCTGAAGAAATCGCATCGTCTCCTCGTGCCAGACGTCGGGGAGGACACGCCGATAGAACGCGAGCAAGTCGTCCCGCGAGACGTACGCACGTAGGTTAGTGGGCGACGACGAGCCAGTTGTGTCGTTGAACAGGATCGGGTCAATCGTCGATGGGTCCTCACTCGGAGACCCGACCTCATCGTCCACCTCACTGATCGTTGGCCCCGGTGGTGAATCAGTAGCGACGTCGATCCCGGGTACCGACGACGGTCCGATCGATCGGTCGGGAACGACGGCCCCAGCGAGATACCAGCTGTAGGTGACGGGGAGGTCGAATTCATCGATGGCAAAGTAGAGCAGTTTCTGAATCTTCGTCTTGTTCGCGTAGGCGGGATCGACGTCTGGAACGTCGTCGATCGCCGTCGCGAGGTCGTCGAGGAGTTGCTCGACGAGGTCGGATTCAGACTTTGTCAGATGAACCATCGGGATGTCCTCACGCCAGGCGACGTAGTGGTTCAGAGAATGGGGCACACGAGTAAATCTCTTCGGTCACTAGTCCAGGGACTTCCTTCCGGGTATAAATCGACAACCGAGACAGGTCGTAAATCCGTCAGAGACAGGGGGGTGAGGTGAGTTCGAAGAGTGAGACAGAGATGTCGCCACCACTCAACGTCGCGTTCTGGTCGCGGTGGAATGCAGGCCAACAGGACGACGAATCGGTGTATATCGACGCATTACGGACACACAACGACCCGCTCGCACGAGCGAAAGCGCTCTGGGACTGGAAGGATCTGAGCCGCGGCGTTGACGTCGACGCTGTCGTGGACGCCGTCTCCACGGAAGAGCTGTACGAGCTGGTCGGGCAGCCGCCAAGTGAGGCAGTCGCTGTACTCGGTGAGAAGCTGGTCGGTGGCGGCGCGCTCGCGAATCCGACTGTGGTCACGCCCGCGTTCCTCTTGCACGTCACCGCGAGTGGCCTCAACGAGTATTCGACGCGATTCCCTCTCTTCGATGTCCGGTGCTGGGTGGCCTACGTCTATTTGGCCGGCCGACGAACCGGTGACGAGCCACTACCCGGAAGCGCGACGCAGTCGGCGCCACGATTTGGTGCGTTCAGCGAGTTCTTCCAAGAGACGATTCCACAGGATGTACCGGGGCGAGTGTACGAGCACGCGCTCTTCCGGTTTGGGGCGTACATTGCAGCGCTCCCGAGTACGACTGTCGCGAATGTCGACGAGCATCTCCTGGCGCTCGAAGACGCGGTCTGTAAATCGTACGAGAGCGAGGGGTACGCCATCATTCGTTAGCGACCAGCCGTTTATCAGTTTAAGTAGGAAGAGGAGGCTGTGCCTACTGCGGGGGACAGATGGCCCGGTTGTGCCTCTGACAGCAGAAACCACCATCCGTCCCCCATTTCGCGAAGTCAGGGGGAACATTCATAGGGATACCGACACCACAGAGAATTAACGATCACACGCTGCCTCGTGCAGCACCGGCTCGTTGGCATCGACGACAACCATTCGGACGCCACGGCGACTAGCCGAGCGTATAGACGGTGGCGACATCGCGAATGCCGCGACGGAACACGCGGATAAGACACCTGACCAGCGGCAGTGTGAATGCGAGGACGGCCGTCCTTCAAACGTCGAGACAGTTGACGGCACCGAGTACTGCTCCGACTGTGGAGTCGTACTCTCAGACTGCCAACTGGAGCGAAGTGAACCAGGGTGGCGTGATCCAGAAGACCGCCGGCTAGGCCCGGGACAGAGCCAGCAGTGGGTGAATACCGGAACCACGATTGGATGGGGAGAGACAAGCCCTGGTGAGCGTTTCAGTCGCTACAACGACCGCCTCACGAATCAGGAGCGCTCGCTCGTGTCCGGAATTCGCGAAGTGCGCAGCGTCTCGGCAGGCGTTGAGCTCCCTGACGCGGATCGCGAGCGTGCAGCGTACTGGTTCCGTAAGGCCGCACAGGAACGACTATTGAAGGGCAGATCGATTGAGGCGTTTGCCGCGGCCTGCGTGTTTCTCACGGCCCGCGAGCGCCAGTATCCCGTCACTATCGACTGGCTTGCAGAATGCTCGCCCGTCGAGTCGTCAAAGATCCGCCACCACGTCCGCGTCCTCCAGTCCGAACTCGATGTCTCGATTCCGCCTGCACACCCCCGCGACTTCCTCCCGATGATCGTCTCGCACCTCTCCCTTGAACCAGCAATAGAACGACGTGCAGCGCGATACCTTGAGGACGTAGTAGCGGACGAGATGCACGTCGGAAAGCATCCAGCCGCTATCGCCGCAACCGTAATCTACGCGGCGGCAGCCGATATAGACACCGAGCTGACCCAGGCAGAAATCGCGGATACCGCGGACGTCTCAACAGTCACAATCTCACGGCAGTATCAGATGGTTCTTGAGTGCGTCTCCGACCAGCAACCGTAGGTATTCCAATACGCGTGGACCGTCGCTGTCTCAAAGGTCGTCGAATTCGGAGACGATATCGTCGAAGATTTCGTCGTCAGATTGGGAAGTATCCGCTGCTTCCGGGCTGGATGTCGACTCAGCCGACTGGGATTGGGATGTCGTGGAGTTCGTCGACGATGTGGTGCTAGTAGAGTTCGTGTCGCCGGGTGCAGCGGCTATCGGATCGAAGTCAGGTCCGAGACTCTCTACTTCGAGGTCCTTCGTACTGCTGAGGCGCTTTTTTGTTTCCCCGCTCTTCGTCTCCCAGGCAGATCCGCGCGCGTTCGAGACTGCATACCAGTGGCCTTCGGTCCATTCATAGGACAGATCGTGCGTCTTCCAAATATCGACACTGAGCTCGGTTCCAGTTCGATCCTCAACCTCAAGGACGTGTGTCTTCTTGTCGCCCCGTGGAGGCTGAACGCGAACAACGCAGAAGAGGAACTGGCCGCTAAGCCGCTCATTATGCGGGATTGTCTCCCACGAGGACGAGAAGGCAGTCTCATTTAGCTCTGAATACGTTCGCTCTGTCTCATCGTCCGGAGAGTGCTCGTCCAGGGACCTATCTGCCGTCGAGCGATTCGTCTCGGCCTGGCCGGTATCGTTGTCCGTATCAGCGATGGGTGATCCAGATCCGGGAGCCGACTTGAGACCCGCCGCCGTGAGTGCGGCGTCCCACGAGCCATATTCGTCGGCGACGAACGTCGCACTATATCGGCCGTCGTCGGCCATTCGCTTGCGGGAGACTGCGTTGTTTCCATCCGCACTCAACCGTCGAAGTTCGTCCTCAAGGTAGGTCCGTTTATCGATGCCCGCCGCCTCGAGTGCAGCGTCCCACGACCCGAACCGGTCGCGATACTGATCGGGCGTATAGTCACGACCGCTTTGGAAGTCGCTCGGAAGTGGTAGCCGCTCCCGTTCCTCGTTAGCAGTGCGGAGCACGTCAAGCAACTCCGATTTTGATGGGTCAGTTGATTCGGTCGGTGGAGACGCATTATCGCTCGAAGAGGGGGTGACGGCGACGAGTTTCTGGAGGACGCGTTTGAGTCGACTACGAAACTCGTCGGGATTGAGGCGTGACGATGACTCCGAGAGCCGTCCCTCATTGTACGCTTCTATAGACTCAATCGCGTCCGTAAGTTCGTCCCGAGCGCGGTAATAGGCTGTCCGAGCACTGAGACGATCGCTATCGTCTTGCTCGTCACCCTTAGACTCGTGCTGTTGGGCCTTGAGTAGGAGAGCGTTGAGAGTGTCCTTTGTGGCCTCTTTTTGCGCGTCATCGTGTCGTTGTTCAGCGGCTACAATGAACTCGTCTAGCTGGTCGGGTTGATAGTTGACGGCGTCGAAGCGGGATTTGATCGCATGTGCGATATCCGCTGCTGTTTCGAACTCCGCCGCCGCAGCCTCGAAGTCACCATCTTGATGTAGCTGTTTACCAGCCGACATCGACTCGGTTGCTGTTTCGAGTTGGGTCTTCCCGACGCGGAGAACAGGGGTGCGCGCAGCGTCGGTCAGGCGAATGAACCCCGTTGCATCGATGTCGACGGCATTTTCGAACCGGTCCTCGAGAACGCTACGGATCGATTCGGTGGGCTGTACGACCTGTGCTGCGAGATCAGTCGGCGAGACCGGTACGCGTCCGGCGAGATAGAAGAGGACGCGGTCTCGTTTGTCCGTCTGGAGATCGACTACGTCGTCAAGGTCTTCGTCGAGAGTCGGATCAGCCATATGTGTCAGTAAAGAATTATCTGCCGTGGTGGCAACCGGTCAAACAGAGGTTGCCGTCGACAGCTAAATTCATCGTTACTCTCCACTGTCCAGCATCTCATCGTCAAAACTCTTCACGATGGCATCAAGCTCGCCGCCGATGTCATTGTTATCCTCATGAACTCGCTTGATGTAATTCACGATTGCGTCAGTCGGATCACCGGCGATGTCACCGAATTCCTGTTCGGCTACCTCAAGGCCGCCTGCAGCGTACTGCGCGAGGATCTTCATCTGTTTCGATGAGTCGACGAGCGCATCTGGATCGCCGGTTTCCTGCAGGGCGAGACACGCCATAATCGTCCGATAGAGTTCGTTCGAATAGACGTTCTGCAGCCCAATCTCTCCGCGGGTTCCCTCGTCCCGATCTCCTCTGTAATTATTCTGCTTCAGTCGCCCCTCGCGATAGCCGATAATTGCGAGGAACATAAGGAAGTGGTATGAACTCGCGAAAACCTCGTATTCGTCAACGACCTGGTCGTATAGCTCTGATTTCCGATATGTGATGATCGGTTTTCCCATCGTTAATCACCCCGAGCGACCGCTTTCTCCGTCTCAATTCGCGTCTGTGGGTATTGGCCCGGCTCGTCCCCTGCATCAAAGTCAAGCCAATACTGCTCACCGACAATCGGTGCCATTTCTTCTTCGACCGGACCCTCCCACTGGGAGTCCGTCGCGAACACAACAACCTGATTCGCTAGCGAAGGAATGACTTTACTGACTTTTCGGCGATGGGATTTGTCAAGCGCCCCAAACGGGGAGTCCATGACGAGCGGATAAATGCCACCGGTGAAGTATTCGGAATCGGCGTCGGATTCGTATCGCTCTCGAGCGATATCCACGAGACTGCCGATAAACGCGAGGCTTGCAATCTGTCGCTCCCCAGTCGACTTGTCCACCTCAACGCGCTCGTCGCCGACATCCTGCCAGATCTTGAGGTCGAAATCGGCTGTAATCTCCGCGGTCAGGTTCTTACTCGCGATCTGACTGAACGTCTGTTGAATCCGCTCGTTGGACCACTCTCGGACTTGATCCTTGAGCTTGGAAAAGGACTGTTCCAGTTCGGCTTGAACTTGCTCGGCCGCCTTCTGACGGCGTTTCGCGACAAGTGCTTCTTCACGCTCGTCCCGCTGCTCGTCGATCTCGTCCTCAAGCCCGGTGAGAGTCTCTTCTTTTCCTTCAATTCGTTCCTTGACCCGGCCAATCTCGCTGATGAGGTCCTCACGTTCACCGACCTTCCGTTCCCGCTCTGCCTCGAGTTCGCTGATCGATTGACCGGAGTCCGTCGTCTGATCTAACTCCTGGAGTTCCGAACTGATGTTGTCGATCTTCTCATCAAGAATGGTAACCTGGTCGTGGAGTTCTTTGCGCTCCTCGATGAGCTCATTGACTTCATCGAAGAACTGCGTCTCCCGGTCAGTAACGTGGTTGAGATGGCTGACGATTCGGAGGGCACTCTGCTCGACACCGTCCTCAACTGCGTCGCCTCGCATCGCGGCGACCTGCTCGTAGTGGTCCGTTCCGGGCTCAAGGGGGCGGCCACAAATGCAGGTTTCGGTGTCGAGCAGCGTGTCGATGAACGAATTACTGAGCTCCGAGGGAATAAGACCCTGCTCACGCATTTCGTCAAGGTCCTCTGCCGTCTCTTGAATGAGCGGCATCGCAAGCGGGATGAACCCATCTTCACTGATGTGGTGGCGAATCTGCGTGTTCACCTCAGCGATTTCCTCCTCAAGCTCGTCGCGCTCCGCTCGAAACTCATCACGCTGTTCTTGGAGTCTCGCACTGTCGTCGAGCTCGGAGAGCGTCTGTTCGATGTCCTTGATCTCGCGCTCAGTCTGCTCCTTTGCGCGAATGGTGTCTTGGAGGTCGCGTTCCAAGTCGTCGATGTCGCCCTCAATCTCACGTTTCTCCTCGATGAGTTTGGTGAGCTCGTCGCTCGCGTTCTCTTCGACCTCATCCTCAAAGCGCTTGGCTACCGTGTCGAGATGGCGTGTCGCCCGCTCGAGGATGGTGAGTCCCATGATGTTCTGGATCGCTTCCTGGATCCGGTCCTGATTGTCAATACCCGCAAGCTCGTCGATGTCCTCGCCGTCGAAGAAGAAGAGTCCGCTAAGCCGCTCCGGGATGATCTGATTGAGGCGATTGTCTGCGTTCGTTCGCTCCTCCCAACGGCCATTCTCGCGGAACCTGACGACGAGTTCCTCATCGACCGGCTCTCCATCGAAATCGTTCTCTGACCGCTTTCGATAGAGAATTTCACGCCGAGCAACGTACTCCGTTCCGTCGTGTTCGAATTCGAGTTCGACGGCGACAGAGACCTGATCGCCGACATCCGCAGCTGCCATCGCGCCCTCACTGGCAAGCCGCTCAGGCCGGTTTTCGAAATCGACATTCTCGTAGAACAGCCACGTGAATGCGTTCAGTAGCGTGGTCTTCCCGGAACCATTCGATCCATGGACGACGGTTACACTGCTGTCTGTGCCGCGCGCGAACGTAATTTCCTCGTCACGAAACTGGCGGAAGTTGTGGAGTGTGAGTGTATGGAGTTCCATCAGTCGATCTCTTCGCGAATGATCTCCTCAATGTCATCGTTGATTCCACGGGCAAGATCGAGGTGGAGTTTTTCCTTCTCGGCTTGTAATACTCGCTCACGGACCTGCCGCCGCTTCGATTCGGCGACGGAGACGTCCTCGTCCATCGAGTCAGTCATTGTTCCATATTCCACCTCCCATCTATGTATATATGTTGGCGACGCGGTGCATTTCCGGTCACTAGATGCTGGGCCTCCCACTTAACGTGAGGTCGGGAGTGTTCGGCTGGACGTGCTATCCGGTGAGAAGATTGTATCGTCGCTTCACCTCCCGTAGCGACGTTGGCGACGTGGGAACTCCATCAATATCGGCATCAGGGTGGTTTCGTGCTCCCTCCGCAAATGTCGAGACCCGCTCAAGTTCGCCCTCGATCAGCTTTCTCTCAGCCCGATATCGGTCATCGGAGTGGAGCTCGGGATGCCGTGATGTGTCCGGGATCGTGATGAAGTCGTGTATGACGGCGTATTTCTTACCGGGATGCTGGCGGAGAATTCGTCCGCGCCGTTGAATGTATTGACGGGGGTTAGAGGTGCTTGCGAGGATGTACGCATTCCGTGTCGCAGGAACATCGACTCCTTCGTCGAGGCAGCGAATCGATGTGAGAACCTCGATTTCACCCTCATCGAACGCGGTGAGCAGCTCCTCCCGCTCAGCCTGATCTTCTCGGGCGGTGAATCGCTCAACCGAAAGCCCGAGCTCGGATCGAAGACGCTGAGTCGTCTCATCGACGTGGCGCGTTCCCTTCACGTCTACGCCGGTCGAACCGTCGCTACAGTACACAAGGGTATGCTTCGGGTCAGCTTGGCGTCGAAGCAGCTCGACAAGCAAGGAGAGTTTCTCACGAGCAGTCCCGATTAGCCGGGCGCGCTTGAACAGTGCCGTCTTCAACGCAGGATTATCCTCGAGATCGGGACTTCCGTCGTCGTTCTGGCGCGCCATGAGACGGCCGATTTTCTCGGTCAGCTCGAGATACACCTCCATCTCGTCGTCCTGTAGCTCGACGATATGCGGAACATAATAGTACTCACAGAGCGCACCTGCATCAATCGCCTCTCGCAGACCATAGTCGAACACAGTTCCTCCGAAGTACGCCTCAAGCTCACCAGTCCCCTCGTCGTCATACCAGCGCTCCGGCGTCGCAGAAAGGCCAAGACGCAAATCAACCATATCCATAAGCGCATTTTGTGCTTGGGGTGCACCGAGGTGATGGACTTCATCACCAATCAACATCGTTCGCCCCGCTGCGCGGTTGAGCGTCTGTCGAGCCCCCTCCCCTGCGAGCGTTCGATGCGTCGTAATCACGACGCATGTCTCTCGAACTCCGTTGTTGAATTCGAGCAGCTCGCGCTCAAGTGTCGGCTGCCAGTCTCGCCGGGACTGATACGCAAGTACGGGTGTCACCCTGAAGCCAGACACCTCATCCGCCCACTGGTCAACGAGATGCTGATAGGGGACAGCAATGATGAGGACGAGCTTTCCGTCAAGAGAACGCGCAACGTGCGCTGCCGCAAGGAGCGCCGTGATAGTCTTCCCCGTTCCGGTTGCCATCCGAAGTATACCGCAGCCATCGGCGTCAAGCCATTTCTGAATCGCCTCCTGCTGATACGGACGGGCTTCAATCCAGTCTGGGGGGCTAAAATCCGTCATACGTGATGGTTCTCAAGAACCTCGTACAAACCTAGTCGTTCTCAGCGTAGTTAACTCTCCCTGGGATTGGCATGGTCCGAGGTATGGACATATACTTTTCAATCTGTGCTATCTATATTTGCTTATGGTAGGGCGGAAAACAAAGATTGGCATCCTCGGGAGTCACCACCGCTAGTCTCGCTCGTCAACGCCGCTTCCGAGGTGAAGGTCCATAACCTCCGCTTCGATCTCGTCCAATAGTCCCGACTCTGGTTGTTGGTCAGTGGATGTCATCGGTTCGCTGGTTTCGACTGCGTCGTTGCCGTCTCGTGTGATGTCGGAATCGGCATCAAGTAGCGCGTCAACGGCATCCTGGTCGCCGCTCCAGTCATCGAGGTTCTTAACCGCGTATTTCTGTCGACGCCGCCAGTCATCATCAACACGCTGCCAGAGGTAGATGATCACTTCATATGTGTCATACGATCCTTTCTGATCGATGGCGACGATTGCTTTCCACCAGTCGTCGGTTTTGAACACTGTCTCGCCTCGGGCAAGCCGATAGTAATCGCTAACCGGGAATGCGTCTTGACTTGCGACTTGATCGCCTGACTCGGCGAGGTACTGATCGATGCGTACTTTGTCAGCTTCCCACGCTTCAGCGGTTTTGACGTGGTACTTGTTCTTCCGTGTCCAGTCTTCGTTATAATTCCAGAGGTAGATCCCAATCTCGGGGTCACTATCGCCATATGAATGCAAAACTGCAGCCTTCCACCAACTGTCGGTCTGATATATCGTCTTTCCAGCGTGGACTGTGACGTCGTCGTGCACAGGATAGGACTCTCCCGACATAGGTAGCTACACTCTTGATTGGATGTACGTGTTTACCCCGAGGTCTCAACAACCGGCACAGTCTGCTCTCGTGAGATCATTTCGTTGTCGTGGACAACCCGCGTAAGTTCCTCGTATGGGTTGCGTCCCTGCTGGCGCCATAGTGACTAACGCAACTTCTGAATGAATCCGTCGAGGTGATTTTCGATCCAGGAGCCTGCGAAACTCAGCTGGTTGGTCAGCTTCGTGAAGATCTCATCGAGGAGGGCGCGGTATTCGGCCGCGCCCTCCACGATCAGGGGCGAAGACTCCCATTTGAGACTCTTCCAGACGGGTTCAATCGGGTTGAGATGCGGCGAGCCCACGGGCAGAAAGATGAGGTCGATCCCGAGTTCGTGGGCGCGTTTGCGCGTGTACGCACAGATGTGTGACGAG
>NZ_BAAABL010000017.1:0-21116 GCF_039520965.1 Halarchaeum salinum | reverse complement strand
ACCGGGTAGTTGCGACGATATCAAATCAACAGACAGCGACTGGATTCTTCGCTAAACTAGAACGCATGCCAGCCCGACAAAATGTGGAACGGAACTAAACACCGTATTGGAGACGAGGCGTTTGTGACGGTTACCAACCGGGGAAGTGGACCGACTGCTGTTACGAAACTCCTGTTCTTCGGGGAAGTACCTTACCCAAGTGGAGAAAACGGTACAGAGTACGCGAACGATCCGGATGTGAGTGGAATCTATGATCCGGAGGCAGACTCCGAAGCTACACACGTCGTAGTTCCGCCGGGGCAGCAGAAGACGATCTATAGCTACCGCTCTCCCTTTGGATTTGTTCCGGGTGTCGGAACAAACTGCCAAAATTCGTCCCAGGCTGGAATGTTCACCCTTACTCTGGAGAACAGCGTTGCTGACCGACGAGTCTCCAAAGAATACGGCATCCACTACACAGCATCCAAGAAGTTCAACAACTGTACGATCACGATTCGACAGAAGACCGATGGTTAATCTGATCGACGTCGTCCTTCAGAGCTTCAAGGACGCAGTCAACTGGTTCACGGGCCTCTTCATGCAAGGGCTTAAGAACGGATACCATACGCTCACGGTCGAGACTTTCGGGACTCCGACTCCACAAACGAACGGCACATTCGTCTTTGGCGAGCCTATGAACGCCCCATGGCAGTCGATTCAGCACGCGCTTGTCGGTGGTGAGATTATGATAGTCTCGCTGCTCTTACTCATCATCTGTGTTCAGGGCCGGCACCTCATCCGGATCTTCAACATCGGGAGTACCTATGAATCGCGCCGCACTCGAAAAACAGCCTGGGTCGGTGCCTTCCTGATCATCACGTGGTACTGGATCAGTGTACTAACACTCTATCTTATCCATGGCTTCACAATCGCCCTACTGCCGAGTCTTGGCACGTTAGGGCAGGTGATGATACGAATGATCGGAACATCACTCACAAACCCTGCCCTCAGCCTCGTCTTCGGTATCCTCGGTGGGCTTTCGATGTGGGCGTTGGAGGCGCTCTATTATATCCGGGAAATTCTCCTTTACGTCTACATTTACGGGATGCCAATCGCGTTTGCCCTCGCCTATGGAAATATCCCTGTCCTCTCAGATGTTGCGATGGGATTCAGCAAGCGCTTTGTCCCGCTTGCAATCCTTCCATTACCCGCCGCAGTCGTATTCAAAGGCTACGATCTGCTCTATACGCAGAGCAGTCTTGCACCATCGGATCCATTCTTAAGCTATCTCGTCGCTGTTTCGCTCCCGGTCGTCGCCTTGGTGGTGACGTGGAAGACGTTCCAGTACGCGACGCCACTCACTGCGAAGGTGATTGGCACGGCCACGCGGGGCGCTGCACTCGTTGGTGGCGTCGCCGCTGGCGCATCTATCGGTGGTGCGGGAGTCGCGACGACCGCCGCCCGTTGGGGGCCGAAGGCCGCCGCTGGCCAAGCTGTCGCCCAGCAGGCGAGCCGCCGTGCAGGGTCGGAAGAAGACGACGGAGACTCTTCGCCATCGTATCGCCGCACAGAGAACGATCCGGAGAACTACTGACCCATGTCGACAGATCCAGACGCCGCCGCGAGACGCATCATGAATCAGTTCGGCGAGGAGAGCCACATTCCCTACCTCAACATCGAGGAAGGCGATGTCGGCGTCCTCATCGCCTTCCCCATCATCGGCCTCTTCCTCGCCGCACTCACTGGTATCGACTCGCTTGCCCTCCCGTTCGTTGCAGGTGGCTTCGGGCTCGGCGTCGCCATCATCTACGTCGCCCCCAACCATCTGAATGCTTGGACGTGGGCCACCGACGTCTATCAATACCTCAAACGGCCCCGTGTCACCTTCAGCACGCCTGATGAGCCAGACAGCGGGACGAACGAGGAAGTGCGGAACGAGGGTGGGCTGGCGAACTATACGCCGTTCCAGCCGGACGAACGCACCCAAGACCTCACCAATATCGAACGTGCGTGGCCCGGCGCCGGCGCTATCCAGCGCTCGGATGGCACGATGGAGGCGTTCGTCGAGGTCGACCCCGACAACATGGACTTCGCCATGTCCGGCGACTGGGCGCAACTCCAAGAGGCCGGCGCGGAGTTCGCGAACAAGGAACTCGACTCGAAGCTCAAACTCCACGCCACCACCCGCGAGTTCCCCGTCGAGCAAGTCGTCGAGAACATCCAGGACCGCCTCAACGACGAGGACGTTCAGGCGAATCCCGTCTTCCGCGAACTCCTCGAAGAATACCTCGAAACGCGGCCGCGTGAGATGCGCGAGCGCGGCATCCAACAACTCCACTACTACATCGGCGTCGAGGTCTCCCCGATAGAGGTCTACGACCGCTATCGCGACGAATCCACCCCCGCCGAGAAACTAACCGAGATCCCCGTCATCGGTTTCCTGTTCAATCCGTTCGTCACTCGCCGGGAGGACTTGCAGGCGGCTGAGCGGCGCGCGCGGATGTTCGACACCTTGGACGACCGCGTCGCCGCGGTGCGCAGCGAGTTCGTGCAGCAGGCGAGTGGCTGGTCGGCACGCCGCCTCACCACCGTCGAACTGTTCACTCTCGCGATGGACTTCTGGAACGGCCACGAACACGACGTCGACGACCCTGACTCACTCATCCGCCAGCAACCAACCATGGATCACCAGACACGCGAGGATAGCGATGCATAACGGCCTCCTTCCCGCCGCAACGGGGTTCAGCGATCAACTCACCCAGTGGGCGCTCAATCCCACCACGCCCGGCGGGATCCTCCTCTACCTCCTCGTTGCTGTGGTCATCGTCGCGACCACCGTCGTCGCGTGGACGCGTTATCAGGCCCGCGACGACGAACCCACAGTCGACTTCGCCGACGTCCTCGATGAGGAAACGCTCGAAGACGGCCAAGCCGAAGGACGGCTTCTCGACGAGATTGCTGAGTCACACAAGACGGCAATCGCCCCAGCCGCGATCGAGTGGGAGACGCGTGCCGCCCACGTTGGTGAGCAGTGGACGAGCACGCTCTACGTCGCCGAGTACCCCGACCATCCGAGTGACGGCTACCTCAGCGACCTCTTCGAGCTCACAGACGTCGAGTTCGATCTGACTGCGCACGTCTCCCCGAAGAACCAGGAGCGCGCCCGGACCGAACTCGAGGAGATTGCGGACGACCTCCAAGTTGATGCGGACCTTGAGCAGAGCGTCCGAGGTGCCTACCTCCAAGAGCGTGCTGACGAAGCCAAAGCTACCTACAAGGCCGTCGAGAGCGGCGCGAACGTCTTCGATCAGGGCGTCTTCATCACTGTTCGCGCTGACGAGAAGGACGACCTGCAGGACGCCGTCCGCACGGTGAAGAGCACGCTTCGGGATGATCCAGCGAACCTCACGCCGAAGACCGCGATCTGTCGGCAGGACGTCGCCCTCCAGTCCGCTGCCCCCATCGGCGACAACGAGTTTGGGCGGGAGTCGATCGCCCTCGGCGGCGCTGTTGGCGCGCTGCTCGCGTCACCGCATAACGCGACGATTCTCGAGGAGGGTGGCGTCGAGTTCGGCATCCACAAGGACAACCAGAGCCCCGTGGTCATCGACCCCTTCGAACGCGACAACGGCTACGCCATGTTCACCGTCGGGGACACCGGGTCCGGGAAGTCATTTAGCTCGAAGCAGAACTTCATCCGCTCGATCGAGCAGGACAGCGACCGCATCGGCATCGTCCTCGAACCACTCAACAACTGGGCGGGTGTTTCGGAGGCCCTCGACGCTCAGCGCATCACGGTTGGCGGAACGCTCGGCCTCAACCCCTTGGAGATTCGGCAGACACCCGAGCACGCCCAGCGCGCGATGGGTGAAGACGCCAGTCCATTCAACGAGAAGCTCGACGACGCGATGAGCTTCCTCACCAACTTCTTCGCCCTCCGCGGCATCTCGCTCGGCGACAAGCGGACGACGCTCGAACTCGGCTTGCGCTCAGCGTACGCTCGACAGGGGATCACCGACGACATCGCTACTCACGACAACCCGAGTCCGACGATTCGCGATATGCTCGACGTCTTCGAGGAGATGGTCGCTGATCCCGAGGAGTTCGTCGTGCGCTCTGAATCAGAAGCCGAGAAGATTCAGGCCGACGCGACGTGGCTTCTCGATCAACTCCGCCCCTTCGAGGAGGACGGCCGGCATGCGAATCTCGGGAAGGCGTCGGCATTCGACATTCGGGACGAGAAGACGATCTATCTCGACCTCGCCCAACAGGAAGGCAGCGTCGATTCGAGTACGGCCCTCACGATGCAGCTCCTCATTTCGCTGGTGTATGAGCGGGCGAAGGAGACCGAGAAGGAGGTCGTCTTCGTCATCGACGAGGCTCGCTACATCATGCAGGACGCCGCGAGTCTCGCCTTCCTCGAGACAGTCTTCCGCCACCATCGCCACCACGATCTCTCCATCCGCCTCGTCACTCAGACCGTCGATGAGTTCTTCGAGCACGCCGAGAGTGAGGCGATCCTCGACCAGTGTGCGGTCAAGCAGTTCCACCGTCTCGACGGCATGGATGAAGAGTGGGCGGACGAGTTCGGCCTGAATCACGCCCAGATGCGCTACGTCCAGGACGCCGTCCCCGGTAACGAGGACGCTGGCTTCTCCGAAGCGCTCGTTGGCGTCGACGGCGAGTGGCGCGGTATCCAGGTCGAGGCGATGCCCAAGGAGAAGCAGGTTATCGACTTCGACCCCACCACACAGACTCGCGACGAACTGCCCGGTGCAACCAGCGACGAAACTAACTCAGGGATGCATTCGTTCCAACAGCAACTCAACGAGCAGACCGCTGAATCAAGCGAGGAATCGGAGCAGGTCGCCGAGACGGACGGTGGTCGCGATGAGTGAGTTCCTCCGTGTGACCCCAACCTCCGAAGAACTGGATCCGTCGGGGATTCCGCGACTCCTTGAGAGCCTCCACAAGCTCACTAGCGAAGATTCCGGCTTAGATTCGACACTGAATCCGTTGTCGTCCTCGACGCCACCGCGCTTCGAGTTCCTCGCACTCAGCGACGGCAAAGACGCGCCCGTCGAGTTCTACTACGGCGCCGACAACTCACTCGACACCGTCGAGGAGCGGCTCCAGTCGATCTATCCAACGACCTTCGACATCGAACGCGTCGACCTCGACGTCGAAGAACGGCTTGTTCAGCCGGCCGAGTACTCACGCGAGGAGTTCCTCAACGCCTACCAGCAGGGCAATCTTCAGTACGAGTTCGACGAGGACGAGCAGTACGCCCTTACCGACGAGGGGGAGGCTGAGGCCGCAGACGTCGATGTGACTGCGGACAGAGTGGTGTCAATTGACAATAGCGCGCTTGAACTCGCAGAGGATGTTGGGGCGCCGGTTGAGAAGCCAACGGTGACCGATGACGGAACGATTCTCGCACGGCCGGCGACCGAGACGGTCTCGCCCTATGGCGTGCGCTGGCAGGGCGATGCCACACGCAAGAAAGACTGGATGACGTCGCTCACCCCATTCACGGACGGCGAGGACGAAGAGTCCCTCTCGGCTGTCGACCAGCCGGGTGCGGCGCTCGCCTCGCTGATCGACCACGTGAATGACGCCGAGGAGCCACTCGCCTTCCAGGTCGTCTTCGAGCGCCGGGAGAGCTGGCAATCCGACGCTGGACTCCGCAAAGAAGACCTGCGCGATGGGCGAGACACGTGGGCGCAGCGGATCATCGGCGGCCTGCTTGAGTTCGGGGAGTCCGAACGCGACGAGCGTGAGTTGAGCGATATCGTCGAACGCCGCCTCAACGCGATCGAGGCGACGAACCCCCAGCGCTCGTTCACGGCGAACATCCGGGCAGTCGGCGTTCCGACCAGCGACGACGGCCAGGACTCACTCGACAAGCGACTGTCGTCGCTCGCCCCGGTATTCGACCCACTCGACGGCCCCTTCTACGATGTTGAGTCCGAACGAGTGCGTTCGAGTGGGTTCCGCGAAGCGAAAAAAGAGAAGAACGCACGCAAGGCCCTCCAGCGCCTCCTCGATCGCAACATCGTCACCGGCCGGTGGAAGACACGACCCGACTTTGTGCTGAGTGGGCGGGAACTCGCGAACTTCCTCCTCGTCCCTTCCTCCGAACAACTCTCAATCGAGGGCTCTCGCGGGACACGGGCAGAACAGCAGAGTCGGAATCCGCTCCCGCGCCCGAATCCGGATCTTCGCGAGCAGTTCCGTGAGGGAATGGCGATCGGCTACGCGCTCGACGAAACGGGGGATCCAGAGGACGAACCAGTCCGCATTCCTCCGGATCTGCTCACGACCCACTACGGACGTTTCGCGTCGACGGGCGCCGGCAAGTCGAAAGCGATCATCAACGATGCACTCTCCCTCCGCGAGACGACTGGTGGCCCTGTCGTCATCGTCGACCGGAAAGGCGACGGCATGTGCCAGAACTATCTCCGCAGCCACCACGCACAGTTCGACGACGCAGAGGACGTCTACCACTTCCGCGTCCCCGAGACCATCCCCGCGTTCTCCTTCTTCGACATCCGACCCGCACTCGAGGCCGGCCGGAATCGAGAGGACGCCGTCCAAGATAAGGTCGATCACTTCCACGACATCCTGCGGATGATCCTCGGCCAAGAGAAACACGAGCGGGCGTTCGTCGCCAACGAGATTCTCAGCCAACTCATCAAGGCGCTCTTCGACGCCGAGTACGGCAGCGATGTCTTCGGACTCAACGACCTCTTCACCGCAGTCCGCCGAATGCAGGACGAGCAGACGATTCCGCCCGTCTCGATGGCGAACCAACCAGTCGAGGAATCCTTGTCGCGCCACCTCTCGAAGGAAGAGTCACAGTTCCAAACGTCGATGGACGCCGCCGGGAATCGCCTTGAGCAACTCCGCGAAAGTCCCCACCTCCGGCGGATCTTCAACCATACGCCCGCACAGAACGACGCCGGTGAGTACGTCGAGAACCACTTCGACTTCCGGAACTTCCTCGACGAAGACGTCACCATCCTCCTCGACCTCGGTGATCTGCGCCCGGAGGCACAGCAGGCGGTTACGCTCCTCCTGTTGAGCAACCTCTGGGATGCCGTGCAGGTGCGGCGGCGCGACGGCCAGAGCGACTACGAGAACCTGACCAACCTCATCATTGAAGAAGCCGCGCCGGTCGCGTCGACGCGACTCGTTTCCGAGCAACTCCTCCCCCAGGGCCGCTCGTTCGGCCTGAGCATGGGACTCGTGATGCAGTTCCCCGGCCAAGTACGCAATCGCAGCGAGCGTGCCTACGACGAAGTCTTGAACAACATCAAGACGAAGCTCATCGGCAACATCTCGATGGAGCGAGACCTCGCGGAGTCGCTTGCACACGAGGGATTGAGTCCGACCGAGCTCCGGAATCGCGTGAACACACTGCCGAGTGGAGAGTGGATCGCCCAGCTTCCGAGTCCAGCGTTCGGCGAAACCGGCCCGTCGCCGTTCTCGATGAAGCCACTCCCCATCACCGAGGGCCACCCAGAAAGCGACACTCCGCTCACCGAAATGGAAGCGTCCCAGTTCGAGTCAGTAACACTCCCACGTATCGTCGAGCGGACGCAACAGCAGTATGGCCTCAGCGCAGAATCCGATACAGCCGCGGACGACGGCTGGGGGAGTGGCTCTGACAACTCCACATCGCCGGAGGCGGAAACCACCCATTCCGAGTCGACGATGCTCGGTAGCTCACCCGACGAAACGAGTGGTGGCTCCACCGCTACCGAGAGTAGTCCGCTTCTCGGCGGTGGAGACTCCACAGACAACTCGGAGACCAATGCCTCCGAGTCAGCCTCTCCGGAGTCAGAAGCCGATACATCGCCAGTTGACTCCGGCGGGGTGTCCGTGCCCGACTCGGAGTTGGAGCGGCGCGGACTCAACCGCGACGATGCACGCTTCCTGCAGGACGTCCTCGACGTGATGAACGGCGCCGACGACGCCCAATCCCTCCTCGAGCCGATGAGCACTCTGCAAGACGGCGGTGATGAGCTAGATATCGACCGGCTCATTGACCAGAATCTCCTGTCGAAGACGCTCGTTTGCCGACGCACCTACTTTACCGTCTTGCCGGCCGGTCGGGAGCTGCTCGGGCAGAAACTCGCAATCGGCCCCGGAAAGGGCGATATCGGTGAGCGAACACCGCATAAGGTCGGCGTCGAACTCCTGCGTCGCTGGATTCAGAACCGAGACGACGTTACCCGTGTCGAAACGTATATGCAACACGACGTAGACACCGTCTTCGACGTTGCTGGCTTCGACGGCGACGATACCCTTGTCTGGGTCGGCGAAGCCGAACTGCCGAGTCACAATCGTGTTGCACCAATCGAGGACTACGAGAAGATGGGCGCCGTCGACGCCGAGGCTGTCTGGGCGTTCAACAACCGCGAAACGGCACTCGACATCCTCGACCAACTTGCAGACCAAGACCGAATCGAGCAACGCGTCACCGGACGGGATGCACGGTCGTTCACCAAGATTCGTGCTGCCGTCGACGACCTCGATGCATCCGGACTCACGACGCTTCGCAGCTTCAACACACTCGATCAGGAGTACAATACATGACGTGGCGCGCCGCGACTCGCGACGACCTCGACACGTACTACACCGACGAATTCCCCGACTACGTCGACGACCTGCCGTCGTTCATCACGGCGACCGGGCCCAAACAGTACGCACTCGCGTTCGACCACCCTCATCCCGTCCGAAAAGACGAGGTGCCGGACAAGGACTTCGTTCGACGGGATACGTGGCAGACCGATGCCGCTGGTGAGCGCCAGCAGGCGGAGTTCGACGGATTCGACGACGTCCTCGACTTCATCCAGCATCCCGCACGGAACGACCCGCTCGGCGGCAGCGAATTCGCACTCGCCGACCCCGGCCTCCTCGACCAGCCAGACCCGCGTCCGGATGCAGTCTACTACGCCCTCGATAACTGGGAGCGCCCCTGGGTGCTACTCGTCGACATCGACGCGAAAACGATCGCTCGCGAACGCGCCGCAGACGCACTGCCACAGGACACGAGCGACCGTGACGACGAGGCGCTCCTCGAAGCGACCGGCATACTGGACGCAGACCCCACTGGGTATCCGTACGCCTTCGAGGATGTCGACCAAGCGATCGAGTACGGATTCGAGGTGCGCGATATCTTCGCGGACGACTTCGACGCCGAGGAGACAATGGTCGTCTACAGCGGCCAGGGCGTCCACGTCTACCTTCTCGATACCGATCTCGCCCATCGCTACGACGCACAGAGTCGCGAGGTCCTCAACGACCTCCTCCTCGAGTCGTACGACATCCCGATCGACCCAGTCGTCACTGCTGATCGGCGTCGCGTCGCCCGCCTCCCCTACTCGCTACACGCCGATGTCTCCCGTATCGTCCAGCCGATCGAGTCTCCGCAGTTCGACCCACGGACTGCCACGCCAGCCTTCCTCGACTGATGGCTACCACAACCCCCACGGACGACGAACGCACCGCCTACCAAGTCGCCGCGCTCCCCACCGAACACGGCGAGATTCGGATTAACCAGCTGTTCACGCGCGGGTTCAACCGCTATATCGTCGACGGCGAGGACCAGCCCCAAGACCTCCTTGACGACCTCGAACGCTTCGGGACGGCCGCGTTCAAAGACGACGTCCGGAATGCGGCAGCACGGGAGCCGTTCGTCGACGAGCCGGGCACACTTGCAGTCCTCGCGACGCTGAGTGCGATCTGCATCAAAGCCCATCCGAAGTTCGAGGACGTCCCCCCGCGGAAGATCCAGCCACTCTACGACGTCCGCGAACTCTACGTGAACAACCTCGGCTCACTCGTGCGCGACTACAGTGACGGCACCCTCCAGCAGGATATTGCGGAGGTCCTCTACGCGAAAGATCCGGGAGAGGATGGCCCGCACCCGGGACGTGTCTGCACCGGAATCAAGGAGATGCCCGAGTTCGACGGCGGCCTCTACCTCGAGATCCCGATGGCCGCCGCCTCCCGGCAGTGTCTCGTCCGCGACGACCAACGATCCAGTAGTGAGGGTGAGACGGCGGAGATTCGGACGCGTGTGAAGGACAACAACCTGTACGTGCCGGCTGGTGATTTCGACGAGAAATACAGCGAGTATGCACGAGACGCGTTCAAGACACTGCTCCGCGTGCAGGAGGATGGACTCTCTGAGGACCAGCAGACGTGGTTGGTGGCGAACGAGTCGGCAATCACCGAGCGAATCGACCGCTTCCTTGAGGGTGGCAATCACGACCGCATTTGGCGGGACTGGGACCGAGGTGAACGTCTCGTTCGCGTCCTTCGAGAGGCAGTCACGAACGCCACGGATGACACGGCGACGGTTGGGGCGTTCCATTCCGCGCAAGCGCTCTATGACGCGCTGGCTGCCTACGACCCGGAAACAGCGTGGAAACAGAGCATCCAGAACCGGGTGTCGAGTCCGCGCAGTCTCGGCAATCTCCTCGTCTCGCAGCAAGACCACCGCAGGCTCACCGTCAAGCACGACCGGGAAACGAACCAGTACCGGATCGATGCGTCGTCACGTGGCGCTCACCCGATCACCGTCGAGTCGATCGAGGATCTCTTCGAGCTGCCCTGCATGGCCAACATGGCTGAGCGGCTCCAAGAGAAGAAGCCCGTTCGGAAAGACCTCTACAACTTCGTGCGGATGGTGATGTGGCTCCCCCAGTACCAAGAGAGCAGTCTGGACGAAATCGTCGCCGATCTCAAGGACGTCTTCTCCCAGTGGCCGTGGTACGACGAGCAGGAAACTGAGTACCAGATCCGCTACGAGTTCTCCAACACCATCAACGGCGACACCCCGCTTCCGATGAACTGCGATAACGATGACCTCCAACGCTACTGTATCGGCCAGGATCAGTGCGACTACTCAATCTGGGGTAGTGTCCCCTTCCCGGACGAAATGTACGACCAACTCGACGGACCGGGTTCCACGAGCGAATTTTAGCCCTCAAGTACAGAACCCTCTCTATCACGACAGGACGAGAGCAGTCGAAGAATCCACCTCTTCTCATTCCCGTCGAGCAGATTTCTTTGGGTTTCAGACCTTCTACGCAGTGACTTGCTGGTTCAATCTGGGTGAGGCGGGTAGTCGAGGAGAAAGACGAGTCGTGAGGACGTCTAGAGAATCGGCTGAGATTCGGGTTTTTGCGTGGTTTTGCGGGTTTGAACCCGCCGTCGAGCAGAATCCTCGAAATCCGATACAGTACCTATCTCGTCGAGCAGAATGCTATTCTCTTAAATCTGCCCGACGGACCTCTACCCGGATCTAAGTCCTTCATTCTATTCGCTGCACCTTCGATATCGTCCAAAGGAAAGGGGAGGTACAGAAGTGCAAACGCCACTGGCTATGGGAGCCTACAGGTAGGGCGGTCGATGATTAGGCGAGGTGTGATATCAGAATTCTGTCTATCGCTGTGGAGGTTGGATTCGCGGTCGTGATGCGAGTCAGAGGTGGGTCCCACTATGTTCTTAACCAACAGCTAGTTGGTGTATTGCTGGTGTGTTGGTTAACGCAGGTTTAGAAGGGACGACGGCGATATCGCGAGTGGCCTACGGGAGTTGGCGACGCTGCTGGGCTAGGAACTCGATGAGCTCTTCGATTGCGTCATCGGGCAGTGTCTCCTGTTGGAAGACGCCTTTGAACGAGTCGGCGAAGTCTTCGTCTCGGAGGCGATCCAGGATTTCGTCGATCTGTCCGGCGAGGGCCTCTGTCTCACCGCGGTGAAGGTGGCGCCCGAGCCTGTCGAAATCCGCCCGGGTACTGATCACGACCAAGTCACGGGTATCTGCCAGTCGGCCGCTGTGGACCTTGAGGGCGAACAGCAGGGCGGGCTCCGGAATTCGTCCCTCAAGGTCGGGAGCGATTTCGAGAGACGTGAGGACACTATGCTCGTGGAGATAGCGATATGACCATTCTGCGTCCGTCTGTCGGCAGCGCATCGCTCCGACGAGTGCGTCAAACTCGACGGCATACTCGTCGACTGGTTTCTCGTAGCGAACGACCCGCCCCTCGTAGACATTTGCTACGCTCGAATCAAACTCCTGCTCATATCCTCGCTCTCGGAGGAGCACGTCGTAGTCATCGAGTGCCGACTCGGGAATCACCATGTCGACATCGGTCGTGAATCGCGGCTGAAAGGCGGAGACGGCCCATCCACCGACGAGTACGTATGGAAGACCCGCGTCCTGAATTGTACGGTGCGTCTCGACGAGTTCGGCTTGGCGTTCTTGGAGACTCATTCTGAAACTCTCTGTTAGTCTGCGAGCCCAGCACGATGATGGACTGCGTCAATATCGATGTCGTACTCGTTGGCGATAATCTCCAACGCGGGCTCGTACGCTGGTCGGTTCTGCGTCATCTGCGCAACTGCATCGTCCAACGGGATGACTGGGTTCCCCTCAACCCAGTCGATGCTGATGCCGTCCGCTGCGGGGAATAAGACATAGTGGACGTTCCCGTCTACTTCGTGTGGGTCTGGGCGGTCGTTGATTGTCGCCTCGATTCCGTACTGCTCGAAGAAGGCAAGCCATCGGTCGACGTCACGGTCGTGAACGTGGATGAAGACGGGGTAGTCGTCGTGGCTGCGAGCGACTTGATAGCCGCCATGTGTCCAGACATACGCGGCGTCGATCTCCGTGTATGCAAACTCCATCCCTGCGAAGTGAGGAAGTACGTACGCGTCAGCTTGGGTGATCGTATCCCTGGTGTATAACGCAGCCATCATCTCGGCGTACTGCTGTCGCAATTCATGGTCGACGACGCGAATCCCATCATCGGTATTTGCGATAATATCTGCGTCTGCTAAGCGCTCGATCCAATCGTACGTCCACGAATATGAGATGTCGATTTTGTTCGCAACTCGGTTGATTGAATCCCCACGCTGCGTTGCTAAGACGATCTTCGCAGCGGTCGAATCCATAAACTCAGTCATCGACATGGGGTCTTCGTAGTTATCTCTAATGCGATAGTCCTACAAAAGGCTTCGTCCGCTCGTCGATAGTGGTTGAGCAGGCGGGCACGTAGTCGGCGGGGTTGAGTTCCGGTGTAGTCGCATGGTGAGTGTGACATCGCCCTCGCGTGAACGCTGGAGGGCTCCCCTGACAATCTATTTTCCCCGTAGAAAATATTATCTTTCTCTACTGCGTAGTGTGTGGTATGACTGGTTCGGGTGAACAGGCGGATGAACCGGGGTACATGTCGCGGTGGAAGGCGGCGACGACAGGGTTCGACCGAGTACGGTCGGTCGCGTCGTCACTCGAAGAGCCGCGAACGGCGGGCTGGATCGCAGACGAGGCGTACGTCTCGGAGCCGACGGCGCGTGACCACCTCGAACGGCTCGTCGACCTCGGCGTGCTCGTTGTCGACGAGACAGGGCGGGGGAAGATGTACTATCCGGATCCCGTTTACACGCGGTTGACGGCGATTCAGGAACTCGTCGCGGAGAATTCGGAGACAGAACTCACCGAGCAGGCGACAGCCATCCAGGCAGATATCGAGGCGTGGCAAACGGACTACGCTGTCAAGACGCCGCGTGAGCTTCGCGCGTCGGTGACGGAGGATATCGCGGTTGCCGAGGCACAGGAACGACTCCAGGCTGCGGCGGACTGGGAGTCCGCTCGCTATCAGCTCTCCCTCCTTCGGGACGCGATTGACCACTACGACAGCTATACTGCGCGCCCATCGGCGTCCGTATGACTGCGGACGCACCGGCGACGCAGCCGAAGCAGCCCGCCACCGATCGGCTCCACGGGCGTCGACCACCTTACCCGGATGGTGGTCGCGACGCATCGCAGGTCGACGTCGAGAAACGCCATCGGATCTTGCGGTCGGTACGCGAGCAGCTCGAACGCCATCCAGCGATCCGTTCGGCTCGCGGCAGTCCGAACGGACAGTACGCGAACGTTGCGGCTGACGTGAACCCAGCGTACTTTGGTCGTGACGCCGAGTCCGCGTCACTCCGGGTGACGTGGCAGCCGAACCCCCGCTTTCCACCCGGGACGAGTCTCGACGACCGCCGACGGACGACGTTGACGTCGAACTTCACAATCCACTATACCGAGTCGTCCGGATTCGACTGTGGTGTCCATCTCGAGCCAAATCCACATATTGCGGGGCATCTCCACTATCAAGAGCGGGACACGCCTGATGCGGAATACGACTACGACGCGGTGTGGCTCGACGCCGAGTCACCTGTCGGCGTGCTCTGGGAAGTCCTCGAGTTACTCGACGATCGGTTCCACGACACCTAGCACCCACGAGTTCTGAGGACTATTGCACGGTGTGTCTCGATGAGTTCGGTTTGGCGTTCTGGGGAACTCATTCTAAAGAACTCGCTGTGTCTGCGAGTCCAGCACTATGATGGACTGCGTCGACTTCGCGACACCGAGATGATGTCACATCCGCCGGTCCGGGTTACTCCTCGTCGTCCTTGGGTATTGCCGCGAACGCCTCGTACAAGTCTTCGTTCTCCGCCACATCCCGATTCATGCGGCGGTGGGCGTCTTCGTGCATCATATCCTCCTCTATGCCGCTCACGAATGTAGTCTTCGGGTGGCTTTGATGGGTACGATGGCGGCGAGGGACCGACGTCACGGATGAGTACGACACGTGGGGTGTTGATCAAATAGACGCCGCATGCACTCGTCAATACGGCGGCCCTCTTCGTAGCGGCGGACTGTCGCGACGGAGCCTCCGATGCATGACTACCCGGCGGGGAGTCGGCAGCGGGACGCTCTAGGGATCGTGGTCTACGGTTACGTTGAGGAGTACGTCAACGTGCTGGGGTCGGCGACAACCTAGCAGGTCACCCGCGTCAACGACGCTGCCTGGCGCATAGCGCTCCTCAAGCACTCGTACTCTTCAGCACCGCCCTACACAAACAGTCTTGTGTTTTAACCACTACTTTCATTCCAACCTGCCGGGTAGTGGTGTAGTGCGATGGTCCCGACACCCTCCACGCCCTCCCGACGAGCCCTCCTCACTGGAATCAGTACCGGGCTCGCGACCGCTCTCGCTGGCTGTAGCGCGTCAGATCTCCATCAGTCGCCGCCCGAGGACGGCACGCTCGTTACCGACTACGTCGCTGCGAAAACCCGCTCGCCGACCGACCAACCAGTCGTCGCGTCTCGCGAAGACGAGGCAGCAGGCGGCGAAGCCACGACGACGACTGATCTCCTCTCATTCCACGTCATCGAGAGCGAGAATGCGGCGGAAGCCCTCAAATTCGCCGAGGATGCAACCGGCGTTGCGGCTGTTCGGCGACTTGTCGCGGAAACGACGTACTCAGACGAGTCTGTCCTCCTCTATCAAACACGGATCGGGGAGTGCTATCGGTTCCAGCTGAACTACGTCACTAAGGATATCGAGGGCGATCCACGTATCGACTTCTGCCGCGTCGTCCGTGACGCCACGTTCGACTGCGAGCGCGACGCCCGCAACTACGTCGCCGCATTCGTGCGGCTCCCGTTTCCTGCAGACGAGTACAGTGGGTTCTCCACCAGCAGCGGCGGGAGTTGTGACCCGATTCCCGACCGCTACCAGAATGAGAGTGATGCAACGTAACTCGATTAACACGTCGCGCGATGCTCGCGGCTACAGGAACGGCAGCACGAGTGCGCTCGTGGGATGTAGCCGGTTCAACCCGCTCTCAAGTACGTCGAGCGTCGACTACGACGAAGCCACACTCGCCGAGCTCCCCAGCGAGCTGCCCTCCATCCCCCGCGGGCGCCCGTCCAGCCACCGACGGCGCACGTCGCGAGCGCCCGCGACCGGGGTCGGTCGCTCCTCAATGCCGCAGAGCTCTCCCAGATCCCGCACGAGGCGGTGAGTCGAACGCTCGCTCGCGAACGCGAGGACGCACGCGACGCGCTCACCGAGGCCGACAGCGGCAGTCGCGTCGACGCGCTGGCGGGACTGACGCATCCCCGCTCGGAAGCGATGTTCGCTAACGCCGGGTTCGCCGTCTTCGAAGAGTCGCTGACGCCGAGCGATATCGCCGCCCGCCGTCAGCGTCACCATGAGAACGCCGAGGCGTTCCTCGCGGAGTACGCGTACGTTGGCCCCACAGACGACCGCGTAGCGGCGTTCGCCGAGCAATGCGAAAATCGCAGACTGGGGTCAGACTGGTGCCCGCATCATCATTAACTCGTTGTAGAACGTATGTACGGTATGGGTGCACTCCGGTCGAAAACGGATCTCGTGAGAGGGATAGCCGTTCTCTCCGTTCTCGGGCTTGTTGGTGTGCTCCTGTACTACCTTCCTCAACCAGGCTATAGCCAGTCTCGACTCGTTCTCTTTGGACTTATCGCAGGTGCCGCCGTACTCGGTGGGGTCGGTATCGTACTTCACAGAGCCACTCTCACAGCAGTAGGCGTCGTCGGACTGTTCCTACTGGGGTTTTGGCAAGCAGTCCTCAGCGTGTTCATCCTCCCCGTTGCCGCTCTTCTCGTGGCCGCTGCTCTTCTGGACCGATTCGAGAACACCCGGACGGCCAGTTCCAAGCAATCCTCGTAGGTCCAATCCCCATTGGTAGGATATCATAGAACAGTTCACAAGGCAGCTTTTTCCTTTACTTCAGGGAGTGAGTCAGCCGCTAAGCAGGTCTGTGTATTGAACGGAAGTGCAGGTGGCTGGTGGTTCCAACACCCACCTGCGGGATCGCGGACGTCCCGCATGGATTGCCGTAGAAGACAACTCCCCCCTAAAGGACTATCTCCTTGAGCAATCCAATTTACATACACCTCTCATTTGGATGAACATATTGCTTGGTACACCAACTCTACTTAATGACCGCCGACAGAATCTGTTGACCTTTGAGGATTTCAACAGAGCGCCTTCGACAGACACGTTCGGGGGTACGGCTCCCGTCGGTCGTGTTTGTCGCCCCTAGTAGGGGTAGAGGGGCCATCGAGCGACTCCTCAAGCAATTATGTCCGAACACGACCAGCGACACGGAACGCGGCGTCGCAATGCAGAACTCGAAACGGAACAGCACCCACGAACACCACTCCAACTCCACGTGCCCAACGACGTCGGCGAGTTCACAATCCGGCGGTTCGTCGAAGGGATCATCTCCGAGTTGAAGCAGTCTCCCGTTGGCGTGGAGTACACGTCGACGACATTCCTCGGGACGAAGCGCACGCAGTACATCGCGCAGGGGTCGGGGACGGTGTTCCAGAAGCGACTGTATGACCCACGGCTGGGGTGGCGCGAGGAGTCCGTCCGCCAGCTTACCGTGCAGGACGAACTCGTCGCCCGGCTCACGCTCGATCGACAAGTCGAGGACGGCCAGTGGGCGCGACGCCGCGACTTGTGTCGGCTTCGCCCCGTCGGCGTCCTTCGGCGTCGCTAGGCACAGCCTTAACCAACGCGCTCCAGTTCATCGATCATCCGTTGGTTAAGCCTGAGATCGCGCACGCAGAATGCGGTAGTTGGTGGGAAGGTTCACAAGCGAACCGGTCGTACACTCAGTCACGAACGCCACGTCCCAATGACGCGATTCCCTAACTCATCTGATCCACGGCCACCACTCCCGGACTGGGTACAGGAGGCCTACGAAATCCTCGTGGATGCAGCAGATAATCCAGAGAGCGAATTCTCCTACGACGAAGCATATACACTCCTTAATGAGTCGGACACGTTCTCGGCAGAACATAGCGATAGCGAGTATGCCGTCAAGCGCCTGCTCAACCGTGGCTATCTCTATGAAGCCGATGGCACACTCCGCATCACCGAGACAACCTTCGACTAGGCAGACACAGGTCTGTTTCGTTCTTGGCGACTAACTGGAACTCTGATCGGGAACCAACTTCCGGGGCACGAGTTCCACGCGACGTTCCCCGGAGCGTTATAGACTCAGAACGCGTAGACGGTGGTATGCCCTTCAGCGCCACGTGGCACACACTTCTTGACGAACTCGACAAGTTAGAGGAGGGGGCTGAGCTCATCGCACCGCTGTCCCACGACCGATTCTGCATCACCGACGTCCAAGAGTATCGCGTCGTCGTCCAGTTCAGTACCACAGAGGAAACACGACCACTTCAGCACGACCAGTTCGAGACGCTGTACCAGCGGATTCAGGACATGGATGGGGAGTTCGATCTAAGCCTGCTCCCATCCGACACCGACCCATATCCCGCGGTACTAAGCCTGCATCCGCGCTTCGAGATCGACGAGGACGCGGGCGTGATAACCGAAGTCGACGCCGCGACGGGGACACAACTCGTCAACGGCGACCCGGAGACCACTGCGAGTGAGCGCACCGAACCAGAGGAGGTCGACGTCTACTCGGATACACTCTTGCTCGTTGACGCGCTCGAACGCCACGACGTCACCGACCTCAGCCAGTTGGAGACGCCCGCATTGGTGAACCTCTACACGCTCCTCTCCGACGTTCAGCGGGATGCAAACGACTTCCGCCGAGACGTCGCCGACGTCCTGCTCAACCGACTCCATCACGACCAGCCCGTTCACGGCCAGTATGGGTCGGTTCAGCGTACCGCTCGCCGCAATCGGTCGCTCAAAGACGACGCGGACGTTCTCGCGGTGTTGGAAGACGCGGGTGTTGAGCGCGAGCGCGTCATGAGCGTCGATCGCGAGAAGGTCGACGAGGCCCTCGACGTCACGGGCCTGTCTGAGGCGGCGGTCTACGACGTCGACAAGAGCGAGTACGTACGCAAGGCCGAGGTCGACGAAGAGGTGAAAGCATCCCGTCTGCAGGGGCTCAAAGACCGCCTCGCGGCGAGCGATGAGGCCGAGACCGACGAGCTCCGAGAGGAGATTGAGGAACTGGAAGACCGGATCGACGAGCTAACGAGTTTCAACACGGGGAGGGAGATGCAGGGATGACGGCCTACCGATTCCGCGTCAAATTCGCCCCCGACCCGACGTCGCTGTGGCGTGACATCGTCGTCGGCGCTGACCGTACGCTCGACGAGTTCCAGACAACGATCAACGCCGCGATGGGCCTCAACCAAGACCACCTCTGGTTCTTCGGTATCGACGAGGATTACTGGGAGAGCGACGTGAAGTACCAGTGTCCAGCGGAGCACGAGGACCTCCCGAGCGGCCAGCCGATGCAGTTCGGCGAGACAACGTACAGCGCGGGCGCCACCACAGTCGGCGAGCTGGTCGCACAACTGGATCTCGACCAGTACGACCGCATCTGCTACCTCTTCGACTACGGCGACGAGTGGCGCTTCTACGCGATCCTCAAAGAGGTCGTCGACGATCCCGACCGCCGAGCGGCCGAGGTCGTCAAAGAGAAAGGCGGCGAAATCGACCAGTATGCGTCCGCCGGCGAGGACGGATCACCGCTTCCAGATCGCCTCCAAGAACTCGGGCTTCCTGAGACGGCGGTCCCGACCGCCGACCTGCGTGCACTCGAAGACCGCGACGACGTCGCGCACGTCATCGTCCTGTTGAGCATCGAGACTGGGTTCGGGGCGGTCTCCGAGCGGTTCATGATTCAGTTCGACGACGTTGGCTACCTCTTGGAGAACTCGCCGCGCGGCTGGGAGGTCATCGAGGAAGTCGACGGCGGAGACAAGACCGAGGAAGCACTCCTATCAGCCCTCGTGAGTGCGGCGCGGGAGTGGCACGCCGAAATCGCCGAGATAGCGTCGGCTGCGTCCGGACAGGTTTTCGACGACCAGACGGTTGAGGCGATGAACGTCGAGTTGAACCAGGGGCTCGAGCGGACGGGGTATAGCCACCTGTGAGTACGTCCTCGATCAGATGACGCCATCGGTCCCTCAGTATTGGCGCGCTTGTACGTGCGACTGGGGTCTCAGAACGCGTAGAAGGGGACTGCGGCTGTGACCCAAACATCAACACTGCTAGACACCGAGATCCATCGCTTCGATTTGTTCCTGGTAGCGGTTGCGGATGGTGACCTCGGTGACGTTGGCGACGTCGGCGACTTCGCGCTGGGTCTTTTTCTCGTTGCAGAGGAGGCCCGCGGCGTAGATGGCGGCCGCCGCGAACCCAGTAGGACTCTTCCCCGAGAGGAGACCCTGTTCGGCGGCGGTGTCGATGATCTCGTTGGCCTTCGCGATGACTTCCTCAGAGGCATCAAGTTCGCTTGCGAAACGCGGCACGTACTCCTTGGGGTCGGTTGGCTCCATCGCGAGACTGAGTTCCTGGGCGACGTAGCGATAGGTGCGCCCGATCTCTTTTTGCTCGATGCGGGCGACCCCCGTCACTTCTTCAAGCGAGCGTGGGATGCCCTCCTGCCGGCAGGCTGCATACAGACAGGCAGTCGCGACGCCCTCGATAGAGCGCCCGCGAATGAGGTCTTCATCGAGGGCGCGCCGGTAGAGAACTGAGGCGACCTCGCGGACACTCCGCGGGACGCCGAGCGCGGACGCCATCCGATCGATCTCGGAGAGGGCGAACTGGAGGTTGCGCTCGCCGGCGTCTTTCGTTCGGATGCGCTCCTGCCACTTACGCAGACGGTGCATCCGATTACGCTTCTTCGAGGAGATAGATCGCCCGTAGGCGTCCTTGTTCTTCCAGTCGATCTGGGTCGTGAGGCCCTTATCGTGCATCGTTTGGGTGGTTGGGGCGCCCACCCGTGATTTCTCGTCGCGCTCTGCGGAGTCGAATGCCCGCCACTCCGGTCCACGGTCGATCTGGTCGTTCTCGAGAATGAGCCCGCAATCCTCGCAGAGCCGCTCGCCCTGATCCGTGACGATACTCGTCGACTCACACTCCGGGCAGTGCTGGGTCTCGTCGCTGGTCTGCTTCTGCTCGGCCTGCTCTTCGCTGCGTTCTCGAGTCGGCCGTTCCATTCACCTTGTGACACCCTCTAATCGAATATAGGTCTTTGCCTCGTGTCAGTCCCAGACAGTGTTGGTTCAGTCCCGGGTATTACTCTGACTTGCTCCGTTGAACGCGACCGCCCTCTGCGGATTGTATCGCTGATTTCAGGGGATTTGGACGCCGTCTGGCGATATGGGACGTCTCAGGAACCTTGCACAGACGTTTCACGAGTTTGCCACGACCCACGTAGAAGAGTCAGACGTACCCGCCGTCGCCGACGGCGACGACGGGTACGACAAGGTCACGAAGATCGGGCTACTCTTAC
>NZ_BAAABL010000016.1:0-17331 GCF_039520965.1 Halarchaeum salinum | reverse complement strand
GAATCTCTCCGCTTCAACTCCTTTGATTTAGCGCCCCACCCCGACGCCGTCTAGTGATTCAACACAGCCCCCTCTATACGATGGCGAAAATGGGGGGATCACCGCGACGGCTCATCGGCGCGGTCATGCTCGTCACTGCATTCCTCTCCATGTGGGTCTCGAATACGGCGACGACGGCAATGATGACGCCAATCGCGGTTGGAGTCCTCTCACAGGTTCTTAACCGCGACGAGATCGCATCGACCGGTAGTTCGTCTAGCGACGACTCAGAAGCGTTCGCAGATGGTGGAGCCGTCGGCAGTGCCGACATATTCACGAATATACAGATCGCGATGCTCCTCGGTACTGCGTACGCCGCCTCAGTTGGTGGTGTCGGCACCATCATCGGGACACCACCAAACGCCGTCCTCGTCGGGCAGCTGAACGCCACGCTCGGATACGAAATCGGATTCCTCGATTGGATGCTGATCGGTCTCCCGGTTGTCATCGTCACACTACCAATTGTCTGGTTCGTACTGACCTACGTCCTGTATCCGCCAAATATCTCGGACGTCTCAGGCGCCCGCGAACAGGCACGACAGTATCTTGAGGAAGAAGGTGAACTGGACCCCCGCGGAAAGCGCGTCGCAGTCATCTTCGGTGTTACCGCCGGTCTCTGGGTTCTCGGCGGTCTCGGAACCTTCCTGAACCCGTATATCCCGGACATCTGGATGACGACACTCTTCGGCGGTAGCGGAATGACCATCTTCGGACTCGAGGGCCACCAAGGACTCCTGTACTACGTGATAGTCGGTATGGTGGCGATCCCAGCACTCGTTCTTGCGGATACGATGGAATGGGAGGAACTGGTGGATATCGACTGGGGAACACTCCTCCTATTCGGTGGCGGTATCTCACTCGCCAAAGCGCTTGCAGACACGGGAACGACCGGCTGGATCGCAGAGACGGTGTTTAGTGATCTGACCGGGATGCCGGTCGTGATTATTATCGCCGTCGTCGTGCTCCTCGTCGTCTTCCTCACCGAGATGACGTCGAATACCGCGACGACCAGTATCCTCGTTCCGATCCTACTCAGTTTGGGGAGTGTCTTTGCAGCGACGCTCGGCCTCACTGACTTCAAAACTGCAATCTTCCTCTCAGTCTCAGGTACTATCGCCGCCAGTTTCGCATTCGCGCTCCCGGTTGCGACACCGCCGAACGCAATCGTCTATGGGAGTGGGTATATCAAGCAGAGACACATGATGCGCACCGGCGTCATCCTCAATCTCATAATGACTGTCATCCTGACGGGTCTCATTTGGCTTCTGTTCACCTTCGTTTGGCCAGCGGTCCTTTGGTGAACACTGTATCCCCTCCCCTACCCACTCCGTGAGAAAGGGGCATTAGCCGATTTTCAGGCAGCGGGTGGGAAGGTTCACAAGCGCACCGGTCGTACACTCAGTCACGAACGCCACGTTCCAATGACGCCCTTCTCTAACCCATCCGATCCACGACCACCACTCCCCGACTGGGTACAGGAAGCCTACGAGATCCTCGTGGATGCAGCAGACGGCCCGCACAGCGAATTCTCCTACGAAGAAGCCTATGCCCTCCTCAATGAGGCGGATACCTTCTCCGCAGAACACAGCGATAGCGAGTACGCCGTCGAGCGCCTGCTCAACCGTGGCTATCTCTACGAAGCCAATGGCACACTCCGCATCACCGAAACAACCCTCGACTAGGCAGACACAGGTCTATTTCGTTCTCGGCGACTAACTCGAACTCTGATCGGGAACCAACTTCCGGGGCACGAGTTCCACGCGACGTTCCCCGGAGCGTTATAGACTCAGAACGCGTACACAGTGGTATGCCCTTCAGCGCCACGTGGCATACGCTCCTCGATGAACTCGACAAGTTAGAGGAGGGGGCTGAGCTCATCGCACCGCTGTCCCATGACCGATTCCGCATCACCGACGTCCAAGAGTATCGCGTCGTCGTCCAGTTCAGTACCACAGAGGAGACACGACCCCTTCAGCACGACCAGTTCGAGACGCTGTACCAGCGGATTCAGGACATGGATGGGGAGTTCGATCTAAGCCTACTCCCATCCGACACCGATCCATATCCCGCGGTACTGAGCCTGCACCCCCGCTTCGAGATCGACGAGGACGCGGGCGTGATAATCGAAGTCGACGCCGCGACGGAGACACAACTCGCCGACGGCAACCCGGAGACCACTGCGAGTGAGCGCACCGAACCAGACGAGGTCGACGTCTACTCGGATACACTCTTGCTCGTTGACGCGCTCGAACGCCACGACGTCACCGACCTTAGCCAGTTGGAGACGCCCGCATTGGTGAACCTCTACACGCTCCTCTCTGACGTTCAGCGGGATGCAAACGACTTCCGCCGAGACGTCGCCGATATCCTGCTCAACCGACTCCACCACGACCAGCCCGTCCACGGCCAATATGGGTCGGTTCAGCGTACCGCTCGCCGCAATCGGTCGCTCAAAGACGACGCGGACGTTCTCGCGGTGTTGGAAGACGCCGGTATTGAGCGCGAGCGCGTCATGAGCGTCGATCGCGAGAAGGTCGACGAGGCCCTCGACGTCACGGGCCTGTCTGAGGCGGCGGTCTACGACGTCGACAAGAGCGAGTACGTACGCAAGGCCGAGGTCGACGAAGAGGTGAAAGCATCCCGTCTGCAGGGGCTCAAAGACCGCCTCGCGGCGAGCGATGAGGCCGAGACCGACGAGCTCCGAGAGGAGATTGAAGAGTTGGAAGACCGGATCGACGAACTCACGAGCTTCAACACGGGGAGGGAGATGCAGGGATGACGGCCTACCGGTTCCGCGTCAAATTCGCCCCCGACCCGACGTCGCTGTGGCGTGACATCGTCGTCGGCGCTGACCGTACGCTCGACGAGTTCCAGACAACGATCAACGCCGCGATGGGCCTCAACCAAGACCACCTCTGGTTCTTCGGTATCGACGAGGACTACTGGGAGAGCGACGTGAAGTACCAGTGTCCAGCGGAGCACGAGGACCTCCCGAGCGGCCAGCCGATGCAGTTCGGCGAGACAACGGACAGCGCGGGCGCCACCACAGTCGGCGAGATGGTCGCACAACTGGATCTCGACCAGTACGACCGCATCTGCTACCTCTTCGACTACGGCGACGAGTGGCGCTTCTACGCGATCCTCAAAGAGGTCGTCGACGATCCCGACCGCCGAGCGCCCGAGGTCGTCAAAGAGAAAGGCGACGAAATCGACCAGTATACGTCCGCTGGCGAGGACGGATCACCGCTTCCAGATCGCCTCCAAGAACTCGGGCTTCCCGACACGGCGGTCCCGACCGCCGACCTGCGTGCACTCGAAGACCGCGACGACGTCGCGCACGTCATCGTCCTGTTGAGCATCGAGACTGGGTTCGGGGCGGTCTCCGAGCGGTTCATGATTCAGTTCGACGACGTTGGCTACCTCTTGGAGAACTCGCCGCGCGGCTGGGAGGTCATCGAGGAAGTCGACGGCGGAGACAAGACCGAGGAAGCACTCCTATCAGCCCTCGCGAGTGCGGCGCGGGAGTGGCACGCCGAAATCGCCGAGATAGCGTCGGCTGCGTCCGGACAGGTTTTCGACGACCAGACGGTTGAGGCGATGAACGTCGAGTTGAACCAGGGGCTCGAGCGGACGGGGTATAGCCACCTGTGAGTACGTCCTCGATCAGATGACGCCATCGGTCCCTCAGTATTGGCGCGCTTGTACGTGCGACTGGGGTCTCAGAACGCATAGAATGGGACTGTAGCTGTCACCCAAACATCAACACTGCTAGACACCGAGATCCATCGCTTCGATCTGCTCCTGATAGCGATTGCGGATGGTGACCTCGGTGACGTTGGCGACGTCGGCGACCTCTCGTTGGGTCTTTTTCTCGTTGCAGAGGAGGCCCGCGGCGTAGATGGCGGCCGCCGCGAACCCAGTAGGACTCTTCCCCGAGAGGAGACCCTGCTCGGCGGCGGTGTCGATGATCTCGTTGGCCTTCGCGATGACTTCCTCAGAGGCATCAAGTTCGCTTGCGAAACGCGGCACGTACTCCTTGGGGTCGGTCGGCTCCATCTCGAGAGAGAGTTCCTTGGCGACATAGCGATACGTGCGCCCGATCTCCTTCTGGTCGACCCGCGAAACCTCCGTGACCTCCTCAAGCGAGCGCGGGATCCCTTCCTTGCGGCAGGCCGCATACAAGCAGGCGGTGGCGACACCCTCGATGGAGCGCCCGCGAATGAGGTCCTCCTTGAGCGCGCGCCGATAGAGCACTGATGCAACCTCGCGAACACTCCGGGGAACGCCGAGTGCGGACGCCATCCGATCGGTCTCGGAGAGGGCGAACTGGAGGTTGCGCTCGCCGGCGTCCTTCGTCCGAATGCGCTCCTGCCACTTCCGCAGGCGATTCATCCGATTGCGCTTCTTCGAGTCGAGCGTCCGCCCGTAGGCGTCTTTGTCCTTCCAATCGATCTGGGTCGTCAGGCCCTTATCGTGCATCGTCTGCGTGGTCGGCGCGCCAACCCGGCTCTTCTGGTCTTTCTCCTGGGAGTTGAACGCCCGCCACTCCGGGCCGCGGTCGATCTGGTCGTCGTCGAGAACGAGCCCGCAGTCCTCGCAGATACGCTCACCCTGATCCGTGACGATACTCGTCGAATCGCACTCCGGGCAGTGCTGGGTCTCGTCGCCGGTCTGCTCCTGCTCGGCCTGCTCTTCGCTGCGTTCCCGAGTCGGCCGTTCCATTCACCTTGTGACACCCTCTAATCAAATATAGGTCTTTGCCTACTGCCAGTCGCAGACAGCATCGATTCAGTCCGGAGTGTCACTCCGGCTGGCGTGTCGTCACCAACGCAGTGGTGAATTCCTCGATGAACTCCGCAAGAATCCCCCTCTGGACTCCGACTGTGATCGAGTGGTTCCCAGAGTCCGGCACGCTCGGCGCGCGCCGTCGTCGGTCACGACACAGTACGGAGTGGCCGACTCGGGAGGCCAGATGAGGGGGAATCGAAATGGGGTCGTTTGGAGTGTTCCCGGGAAAAAGGAGCCGTGAAGGGACGTATCTATGGGGAGTTGTGAGGGGGACTACTGTCGAATGCCGTAGTGTGTGGTGATGGAGCAGGTGTCACTCCGGTTGGCGTGTCGTCGGGAGCGCAGTAGTGAAGTCCTCAACGAACTCCGCAAGAACCTCGTCCGGGCCCAAATCGTGAGTGTAGATTGGGGGTTCCCAGAGTTCGACATCGAACGCATGGGCCGCCGCCGCGTCGCCGTCGGTCGCGACGACCATCAGAATCGCACTCTGGTAGATGATGATCGTCCGTTCGGCATCCACCTCCAGATGTTCGATGTACGCGGCCTCCAGTCCCGCGCGGAGATCTACGTCGTCGGCGAGTTCGCAGTGGACGACCGGGTCATCATCTGCCATTCGATCGACCATACGGAATCGCGTGTGAAGTATACCTCGCACCAAGACCGCCCTGGTCGCCCACTCTTAACCAACGCTTCCGGGAGAATGGACGGCGGTGTTGGTTAAGATGTTGAGAGCCAGCGGGATGTGACCGCCGTCGCGTTTGTCGGCGCCGTCGAGGGCTGCGACGCACACCACGCGTCGCGAGTTCCATCGATGACTGCACCAGATCGACACGCCGACACGAGCAACGACGCCGAGTGTTTCGAGCGCAAGCAACTCGCCAGAGACGCCGATCAAGTCCGACGACGAACAGACGACCTCACCGAGGCAGACGCTCGCGAACTGATCGCCGACCTTCTCGAGGCCGGCACCGTGGTGGCAGTGCCGACTGACCGCCTGCTCATCCATGAGCCAGCGGACGCCGTCTTCGAAGACGTCGTCCAACTCGCCGCCTACCACCGTGGGTGGGAAGCCGGTCGCGACGACGGGGCAGACGCATGAGTCAGCAGACGCTCGAAGGCTGTGATGCCGGTCCCGAAACACCTATTACTGGTTCTCTGTAATCTATAACTAGTACATCGAATGTCCCGGACCTCGAACCAAGCGAACGGTGATCTCCTCCGCGAATTCCTCTCCATCGCGGACCTCCTCGAGGAGCCGCGCCTGGCGCAACTCTACGCATATCTCGCACGCGACGGCGAGGCGACCACGCAAGAACTCATTGAGGCCCTCGACCTCCCACAGGGAACCGCGTATAGCTATGTTGACCGCCTCGTCGACGCTGGCGTCATTCAGGTCGTCTCCGAGACACCACCGCGCCGATATGCAGCACGAGAGATCGAGCTCACCGTCACGACAGCCGACGGCGAGCGTGAATACACAATCACGCCGGCGCTTATCGACGCGGTCGGCCGACGCGAAACCGACGCCGACATCGACACCTACATCGACCGCCACGGGATCGCCGGGCTCGCGACCGCACTCACCTATACAGTCGAACGCGAGCGGGGGGAAATGTCGCACCGGCTAATGGCCCGCGACCTCGACATCTCACCGCTCGCCGCGGAAATCATCCTGCAGGCGCTCCGGCCGATTGTCCACGAACACTTCGACATCGAGACAACTGGTGGCTCACTCGCCGATATCGACGGTGTCGACACCGATTTTGACGACGCGTGAGCGCCATCCACATCGGCGATACCGGGCTCTTCGTCGCGATTGGCGACACCAAGAACCGCCGCTATCACGCAGTCCGGACGTTCGCCTATCGGAACGATATCGGGTTCGTCCTTCCGGAGCGAGTCTATGACGAACTGACCGCTAACCGATCAGCCGATCGAACACCACCGATTGATGCAGCGATCGACGATGGCTGGGTTCGTGTTGCGGATCCGCTCAACTATACGATTCCGCTTGTCTCCCGTGTGATGGACGGCGTTCAGCGGTATATCGCGAATGCTGACAGCCGACCAGAGGACGAAATCGAGCGAGCGGATGCCGCACTCGCCGGCGTCGCCGCCCAGGCCTTCAGTGAGGGAACTGCGAACGAAGCATACGTCTACACAACCGATCACGATGCCGGAGAAGGCATTGAGACGATATTCGCCAGCGAAGGCTACGGCGACTCAATCACATACATAAATGGATTTAGGTTCGTCAATGATCTCGTCGACTAACTACGTTGGAGGCGTGTTAGCGGGGTTTCCTGATGGCGATTGACGATGAAGTCCGCAAGCTCTACGAGCGCTACCAGGCGGCGGAGAGTGACGAGGAACGCTACGCCGAGATCTACGACGCCCTCGAAGACGAGTGAGCGGGCAGCACCCCCGATCGAACAGTAGTCGCCACCCGCGACGTTCGTGGCTCACGTCGTTCACGCAACAACCACGAAGTAGCGGAGTATACAACAAACACACCATGAGCGGTGAGAAGAAACGCATCCAATTCCGCGCCCCTGGCCGGCTCATCGACCGAGCGGACGCACTCGCCGACATCCTCGGCGAGGACCGTACCGAGATCGTCGTCACTGCACTCCGTGAGTACCTGCAGGAGGTAGCGCACGACGACGCACTCAGCCACGAGATCGCCGCTGCCTACTACGACGACGAGATTACCTACGACCAACTCGAGTCACTTGTCGGTGCCGAGGAAGCCGCGAACTACCGCATCCTGAAAGAGCAACTCGATCAGGGCTACATCAACGACGTCGCCGACGTTTGAGGCGTTTCTCAACACGAGACGTTAGGCAGATCCCAACCGTCGGGATGGTACGCAGATGCGCACAGCGGTATTCGAAAGACTTCGACCAATAGTCTGAGGCCTATCGACTTCGAACGTCGTCGTATGCCTGAAGAGCCACCGAACGACACAGCCCGGTCAACTGGTGGTGCAGATACGCCCTCTAGCGACGCACTCACCCCCAAGCGTCTCGCCGAGAACACACCGGGGCTTGAGACTGTCGTCGAACTCCTCAATCACCCAGCGCTCACGCGTGTCTACGTTTACGTCTGCTACTGGGGGCCGACGACACCACCCGATGTCCAAGACGACCTCGACCTCTCGAAATCGACGGCCTACGAATACATCGACCAGCTCGTCAACCTCGGTCTCATCACGCGGGACGACTCAACACGGCCGCAGCAACTGACGGCCGAACCGATTGCTGTCGTCGACGAACACGCACCGATCGTCATTACGCCGACCGTCCTCCACGCGTTCGCCCTCCAAGAGATCGATGCGGACGTCGCGTACTTCCTCGACCGCTACGGCATCGGGAAACTCGTCGCCGCACTCCGTGGTGCCGGCCTCCACTTCGCGGGACAGACTACCCAACGGATGGTCGCCGACGACATCGACGTTCGCGAGACAGAAGCGATGATGATCAGCTACGCACTCGTCCCTGCCCTTGCCGTCGGCCGAGACCACGACCCCTATTTCGAGTATCTCTTCCCCGACGTCCACGACGCGATGGAGCTTCCCGATCTTGACGAGCGGGAGACGACACCGTCCCCACCGGACGACGGATGAGTGCAGACTCGCCACTCGCACCCGACCAAGACGTCCTCGTCGACGCGAATATCTTCTTCGCAATCGGGCATCCCTCAAATCCACAGTATCAGCGGTTTCGACGCGCAGTCCGGCGTGCGAGCGTCGTCCTCAAACTCCCGCAACGTGTTGTCGGTGAGCTCGGTGGGCCGAATCGAGACCGCGTTCGACGAGCCACTCGAGATGTGGCCGTACCTCCGCCGTCGCGCAGTCCGCCCGCTCCGCAATCTCCATGACCGACGTCGGCGCCGTCAACGCCATCGCAACCTCGAAGACGCGCTCCGGCACCGTTCGCCCTTCCAGCCTCGTCTCCCACTCCCCAGTGAGGTTGAGTTCCGGCGGGGTTTCCTCCGACATTACTCATCACTACGCGGTCTACCCACAGTAGTTTGTGGGTGCTCGACTTGCTGAATGGCAGAGTTGGAAGTAGGGAGCGCTCGCTTCTTCACCGCCTTTACTGGAAACGGTGGTGTGTCGAACGCTCCAATTAGTGGTCTAAACACCCTTGATAGACCGTGATCCACCGGTCTCGGTGTAATACTGCTGGAGGCGGCACTCGGATCGCGACGGCGGGTGCGTCGTCGTGTCAAGCCCGGCTGGGTGGTTCGATTCGCGCTTGACGTCGGCCTTCCTCGTAGAGGAGAAAAGTCAGTCAGTCAGTCAGTCGTCAGCTGTGTAGGCTCCGCTCCGGTGTTCGATTCGGTGAACTTCGAGGACGAGCGCGTCCCGGTCAAGGACACACGCAAGTCGATACTGCCCGACGCGAAGCTTCTCGAACGGGCCACCAGTCAGTGGTTCAAGATAGTCGTCCGGATCCCGCCATGGGTCGTCGACAATCTCGTCGAGCTTTGAAACAATCCGATCCTGAACGTGGTGTTCCAGATTGTCGAACTGCGTGGCAGCACGTGGTGTGAACTTCCACGTCCACTCGTCATCCTTACTCCCCATCCGTACCGTCGTCCATCATCGCCAGCACGTCCTCACGAGACACAAGCTCCTCGTCCCCAGTCCGAAGTTCGTGTTCGCTTGCGGCAATCTGCTTCCAGCCCTCACGCGAGAACTCCGGGTGCTTGACCGCGTCTCGCGCTGCATAGCGGAGGAATTCACTTCGTGAGTTGAAGCCTTGTTCTTCCCACGTCGTGTCGATATCATCCAGGAACGCTTGCGTGAGTCGGAGATTGACCTGGACAGTCTCCGGCCCATCCCCCGTTGAGCGTTCGGCATCAGACATGATATACTAATGCTTTACGTCCGTATATCAGATAAACATTCCCCACGAGAGTCTAGCCCGTCAGACGCTGGCGGACTCGTTTCTGAGTGTGCTGTCCGGTTCGTACCAGACTCACAACGGCAATACGCCGATTAGGGGCACACTCGGTTGACCGGTGTGACGCGACGGTTCGCCGCGCTCGGCGCGTGCCGCCGGTCGCCTGCTCACGGTTCACGGGGTTCACCGTTCGCGTCGCTCGCGACCGACCAGTCCGGGCGTGCGGGCGCTCTCCGCACCGCCCGCGCCCGGTCCGGGCTAAAATGGATATGGTCTCGACGCCAGCGCTTCACCCGTTCGGGTCCGGGGGACCGCGGCTAGGCCGCCCGCGACGGACGGGGTTGCGTCGCGGCGAACGGGGAATGCGCTGGCCGCTCGCTCCCGGCGGGTCGCCGCGCGCGGCTGGATACGTGCCGCTGTGTCGAGCGCTCTCGCTCGTCCCCATGGGGGGCGAGGCGAAGGCGCGAGCGAGAGCGCAGAGACGTCACTATCGGTCGTTGTGCCGAGGCCCCCGCGATGTTGGATCATCGCGGGCGTCAGCGCGTGAGCGCCTTCAGGTAATACTGCAATGTCGAGTCAGAACGCGAGTCAGAAGGTTGTTTCGGTTGATGAACAGTTTGGCGACGGCGAGCGCGAGACGGTCGACGAGGACGGCTTCACGGTGGTTGCGGAGACGCCGGTGTTCCAGGCCACGGTCAAAGAGGAGACGCAGGCAAAGGTGGATGCGAACCACCCGGACGGAATCGCGGACGCGAACCAAGAGCGGATTCCCGGTGTGACGCTTGCACAGGAGGAACGCATCAAGGCGCGTGAGGCAGAACTTGAGCGGATCAGCGCCCAGGCGGAGTTGGGCGAGCAGGAGGGGCGTGCCGAGCGGGCGCGCGACGTCGCGAGCGAACGGAGCGCGGCGTGGAACCGGGAGTTCGAGCGGCGGGCAGCCAGCGTGGACCAGTCGCTGAGTCCCGATCACGACCCACGTGAGCAGCTCTCGCAGGACGAACTCGGGGCGGTGAACGAGCAAGCCTCCAGGTTGGCGGGCGAGCTCGATGGGTGGTCGCGGGCGGCGATCAGCCGGCGGCTCGCCCAGGCAGTGCGCGACGGTGCGGACATCCCCAGTGCCGTCCTCGACGTGAAAGACGAACTCGAGGCCGCACCCGGACAGGTCATCCCCATCGATCGCGTCGGGGACGTCGATCGAGGCGAGGTGAGCGTTGAGGGAACGGTCGTGCAACTGTGGGACGCCCCAGACCCGGCAGTTGAGCAAGTCGGGCTGATCGAGGACGAGAGCGGAAAGACGAAATTTACCAGCTGGGTCCGGTCGAATCCGAAGATCGTTGAGGAAGGTGAGCGCGTGCAGATTCGCGGTGCAAGCACGAGCTGGTACCAGGGCCGCGTCTCGATTGCAGTCACCGGCTGGAGCACCATGCTCTTCCCCGACCGCGAGGCTTGGTGGGAGTAGGGCGACCCGCGGTCTCTTTCTTTTTGTCTGCCGGACCAGACCCAAGCCCCGCCACCCCACCCTCCGCTCCGTGCTCGCTCCCACACGGGTCGCTGCGCGCGCAGCCACGACCTTCCTTCCAGCTTTGATCGGCTCATCGTCAACTGGACGCATGGACTGGTCAAACGGTGGTACGTCGCCTTCCAGACACCCACACGAGCTCTATCTGAATATTCAGGTGAAGACCCTCGGCTGACAAATAGGAGCCGCACGGCTAGCCGAGCGTGTGGCCGTGCCAGTCAACGAGTGACTGTGTCGAGGTCCCACAGCACGCACACCGTTGGCTCTCAATCCGGTGCTCACCCTCCTCGCAGACGCCGTCAACAGTCGGGATGAACCCCTGTCGAGTCGTGTCTTGGTGTATCTGCTCCTTTCGGCCGCGGTCGCGTGGATTGGTGCAATCGGGGTTCGGACATCGCCACTCGCCCTCTCGGCGCTTCAAGTCGGTCTTGCAGACCGAGCAGATCAGTCCTGGGTGCGTGTCGCTCTCCTCGTCTTCGCCCTCTTCTTCCGCGATCCCGATCTTCTCCGCGTAGTTGTCCACTGAACCGTCGACATCTTGGTGTGGGAGCCACCCGGAACAATATGGATCCGGACACTCGAATCCACCAATCTCCGGGAGGAGATAACGCTCACACTCCGGACAGTCCGGAAGCTCGTCTTCGTCGGCCGGCGATGGGCCGTAGACGTGGACTCGGCCTTCGTCTGCGTTATACCGCCGGTTGTACCAGATGTGCCCGCGCGTCCACTCTATGGAGAAGAGATCCTCGATGCACTCTTCAGGAAACGGGATTTCGAGTTCGACTGGCGCGTCCTTATCCTGTTGGAGCCACCGGACGACGCCGTGGTAGCCCGTCCACTCGTCAGTCGACGGCGTCGCGAGCGGCCAGCCGAGCCGCCAGTCACCGGCGTCAAGGTCGACGTCCTTCCGCTCGAAGTGCTCCTCTTCGAGCCAGAGCGTCGAGTAGCCGTTGTCGGCGTACGTATGCTTGGTCGCGTCATAGTCCTTCCCGACGTTCCGATACTGGCACTCGATAGCGACGCCGTCACCGTAGTTCGGGTGGCGCTCTACGAACTCGACGAGGACGTCGGCTTGGCGGTCGCCGACGGGTTCTTCGTAGGAGACGGTCGCGTCTGGCCATCGGTCAGCCGCTTTCGAGTACGCGACGGCCTTCATGCGCCGGTGCTGGTCGGACTCTCCGCCACACGACCCGCCGTCTCCCCCGAGATGGTAGAAATGGCGGGAGACGAAGATGTTGCCTCGGGGGTGGGAGGACCGAACACCGAGGTCGCCATCGCACTCGGGACACGTGTACGTCTCGCCGGCTTCGGCCTCCGGTGGCGCAATAGGGCCGTTGTCGGCGGACTCAGCAACGAACGGCATATCGACTACTCGGAACTGCGCACGGGTAAAGTTCCCCTGTACAGGCGTCCGTCGCACGCCTCGCGTGTGAGGGAGACCTTTATCTCAGATGTGGGAGTCTGGACATCGTAGTCCTGACATGGGTCCCAGTTGCGTGACTCTAACTCGTTTTGCGCCGCTTCTTTCGCCCGCTTCCACGACACCGTTGTCGCCGGCTCTCGGCTGTTGACCTCATCTCTCGTGGGGGTCAGAGATTCCGATTACGCGGCGTTTGTCTGCTCAATGTCTTCGCGGACATCGATGACCGTTTCGAGGTCCATATCGACTTCCCAAATATAGCTGCGGCCACCGCCCTTGCCGCGGTTCTCTTCGCTCTTAATGACGAATCCGAGCATTTCGAGGTCGTCAAGATGGCGCTGTGCGAACTTGAGTGACGTGCTCGGGTCAGGGTCGCCGTAGGAGCGCGCGAGCTGCTGGTAGGACTCCTGGATTTCGCGTGTGCGTGCGGGCTCGCCGTGTTTGTTCTGGAGTCGTGCGGCGGCTTCGAGGACGCGCTGTGCGTTCGTTGTCTGGTCGCTGATCTTGTCGTGGAGTTGGCCGCGGTCGACGTCATCGCGGACATCCTTGACGTGGGCGTCGGTGATGGTGGGGTCGTCAGCTTTCCAGGCGGCGTCTGCGGCGGCGCGTAGCAGATCGATTGCTTGGCGGGCGGAGCCGTCGTCTTTCGCGGCGTACGCGGCGCAGAGTGTTATCGCGGAGTCCTCGCAGACGCCGGGTTGGAAGGCGAGGTCGGCGCGGTGTTCAAGGATGGAGACGAGTTCGTCGGCGTCGTACGTCGAGAAGGAGATTTCGGTCTCCATGAGGGTCGATTTGACTTTCGAGGAGAGGGTGTTGCGGAAGGTGTAGTTGTTCGAGATGCCGATGATGCCGACACGAGCATCGTTGAGGTAGCCGTTTGCGCGTGCGCGAGGGAGCTGGTAGAGGAGTGCGTCGGGGTCAGAGAGATGGTCGACTTCGTCGAGGACGATGAGGTGGGTGCCGCCGACGCGCTCCATCTGCTCGTAGAGTTCGTCGAAGAGGTCGCTGGTGGAGTAGCCTTTTGCGGCGTAGGGGGAGTGGGTTGCGGGGAGGAGTCCGTTCGCGAGTTCCCGGATGACGCTGTAGGTGGTTTCGCTGTCGCAGTTGACGCGGGAGATGTGGATGGGGTCGGCGGTGTCGCGGGTTTCGACTTCCGCTCGGAGTTCGCCGAGGACGAAGTTGGTGACAGCTGTTTTGCCGACGCCGGCTTTGCCGTAGAGGAAGATGTTGTCGGGGGTGCGGCCGAAGAGGACGTCGAGGAGGGCGTCGCGATAGTCGGCGATCTCGTCTTCGCGTTCGAGGACTTGGTCGGGTTGGTAGTCTTCGTCCAGGACGTCTTTGTCGCGGTAGATGCCGTCGGTCGCGCCGTCGAAGATCCCCATATTGGCGACATCAACCAACTGGAAGGACTTAAAACCACGTGTCGAGTGCGTCGAGTGATAGGGTTCTTTAAGTGGTAGAGATAGAGGTGGTGTCGAGTGTAACCACGACGAAGATGGCGTGTGAACTCAGAATCAAGCGCTTTGCCGAAACCGAAAGATATAATCTATACACTACTACTTACTAGCTAGTCTAGAAGCTAGAAGAAGAAAGAGAGGAGGCCGTCAGCGAAGCGGACTCAGTACGTCGCCACTCTCCTCATCTCCGCCTCCTCTCGCCGGCGCTAACACTCGACATCTACTCTCTCACCCCTCCTCACACCACCGACTCCCGGGCGTCTCCGGTCGGCTAACACTCGACATCTACTCTCCCACCCCTCCTCACACCACCGACTCCCGGGTGTCTCCGGTCGGCTAACACTCGACATCTACTGTCCCCCTCCCCCCACCGTAACACTCGACACCTACTCTGTTCACCTTCACTTCTCTGTCCGAACATTCTTGGCGTCGTGACGCATCACCAGACGCTCGATGAACTCGCTGCCTAGATGGGCCAGGTAGGGAGCGAGGGCGCTCCATTCTCCCAGCGAATCGCCTCTACCGCCGCCGGAAGTTGCTGTAGTCGGTCATCGAGGACGGCGAGTGGATGCGCATCGAGAAACGACGCGCTATGCCGGTCGACGGGCGTGTCTTCGTGATTGAGTTGGATGTGACAGGGCCCAAGGTCTGGATGGTCGGCGTCCTGGTGGAAGCCGAGCATCAGATTCCGGTCCGGTTCGACCCAGTTGATGCGGTAGTATTCATGGTCGACGCCGGCGGGGTACCAGAAGCGAACCTCGAATCGTGCTGTCGCCGCGTCGTAGGAGTCATTCAGGAACGTCGTTGGATCGGCATCCGCGATAACGTACCGGGTCGGCGTCGAGACGGGCGATAGCGGACATCCTCACACCCTGGCTGGTTCGTCAGTCGGTCGTGAACGTCGCGGAGAAGAGTCCGCTGTGTGTAGCGATCGCGACCGGCGAGAAAGATCATTTTGCGAGAGGGGAGGATTAGCTCGTGGCGCGGTCGGCCACGTCCGTCATCTGTTCGCGGGCGGCTTCGACGTCGGAGTAGAGTTCCAGTGCGTGCTTGATGAGGCGGCGATCCTCCTCGTTTTCACGCCAGAACGCGATAACGTCGCGGCGCTCGCGGAGGTCAGCACTTGCGAGGTCGCCGTCGGCGAGCGACTGTTCGAGTTCTTCCCACGTTTCGACGTCGTAGGTCGCCTGCCACGCCTCGATCTCCTCGGTGATCGCGGCCAGTTCGTTGCGAAGCTCCTCGCGCGTGTTCTCTTCGATGAGCGTCCGGATTTCCTCGAAGAGCAGGCGCGTGTAGTCCGGCTGGTAGCGCGTCGTCTCACCGGCCTCGACGCGACGCAGTTGCCCCTGATCGACGAGATCCTGGAGTTCCTCGTTGGTCGTACTCCAGGCAGCGTCGGCCTGCTCGCTGATCCAGTTGACCGACCGTGGTTCGCGGAGCGTCTCGGCGACCGCTCGAATACGGTCACGGGCGCTCATCGACTCAGTCCACGACTGGACCCCATCTCGCGAGGATTCGGACATACTTGGCACCTCTTGGGGCAGTGTTCGCACCTCGATCTCATATATGTTTGTACTATCTCGCATAATCAAGAGTATCTTGCGAACGAAGGCGCCCAGACGTTGGAATGCGATACCGACAGAACTTATGAGCCAACCGATGTACGACCGATATTCAGTCGATCACATCGGGTTAGAGGAAATGTCTGCTTGGATGTGGTGTGAAGCCTACCGAAGCAGACAGCGAGATAGAGGAAAAGCACCTGCTTAATTTTGTCGTCAACAGCCTTGACGAGGAACTTGCAATAGATCTCGGCGAGAGCGTCGAAGTCACCACAGAGAAACTATACGAGGTCCTCGCCGGCGCCAGCGTCGGCGGGACCTCGATCAACCATGTCTACGAAACGACCGACGGCTCACCGCATGCCAACACCGTCCGGGGATATCTCACCGATCAGTTCGAGCTTGATTCGGTTGAGGCGGTTGGTGACACTCTCTTGCAACGAGATGCGCTTGAGACACTTCCGGATCGACCGGTGGAGGTCTGCGCAGACCTCCACCTCGATCTCTACTACGGTGACGAAGACGAGACAGAAGCGCTGTATTCCTCGCAGGCGAAACGGGGAACAACGACGTTTCACGCGTATGCGACGCTCTACGCTCGGGTACGCAACAAGCGGTACACGCTGGCGGTTCGCCAGCTCGTCTCTGGCGACACCACCAGCGATGTGCTCGCTGAGTTACTTGAACTCCTCGACGGCCTTGACCTCGACATCAAGGCCGTCTACCTCGATCGGGGATTCTACAATAGTACCTGCCTCGGACTACTGTACGCGCACAACTATGCCTACGTGATGCCGATCGTCAAGTGGGGGGAAGCGATTCAAGAGGAACTCGACAGAGGCTGGAGCCGCGAGTACGACGAACACGGGGTGGCGCGTCACGGCTACGCCGCTGACGCGCCGTTTATCGAGACACCACGCGATGCACGAATCCACTACAGCAAGCGCTTCGGCATCGAAGCGAGCTACCGATTAGCCAAGCAGAGCCTTGCACTCACGAGTTCGCGGGACGCTGGACTTCGACTCCTGTTGTTTGTTGTGAGTCTGCTGCTCCAGAACGTCTGGCGGTGTCTTCACTGGATGTACGTGGCGGCGCCCCGCCGTGGGGGGCGCCGCCTCTGGGTATGGTCGTTCAGAGAGTTCTGTGAGATGGTGGTTCGCGCTGCTTGGACAGCCCTCGGAGTCCGCAGGGCTGTCCCAGCGAACCAACCACTGGACGGACGGTTCTTCCGATAAGCCGCCCCGTTTAGGGCATCTCGTGAGTGGAAACACTGTCGCGTCGGCGGCGGATCGCCGCCGACAGCGACTGTCCAGTGCGGAAAATCACCAACACCAGCTGTTCGAGATGATCTGATCACAGTTCGCAGAGATTCGGCGCTTAGAGGTCGAGATTATCCGGCTGCCGATGTGATCGACTGATATTTCGATTCGTGGGACTGGTCGGGTCGTCAGGCAGCTGCTGGGATGTTCGAAGCGATAGCGCTCGCAATGAATGCATCTGCGACGGCTTCATTGAATCCGCAGAGGGCGACGGGATTCACTGTTTCACGGCTTGTTCGACGTTGTAGACTGCGGCGGCGAGCACAATTTCACGAAACTGGCGATACCACGCTCGCGCTCGGACGGCGGAGCCGTAC
>NZ_BAAABL010000015.1:0-27743 GCF_039520965.1 Halarchaeum salinum | reverse complement strand
TCTTTCTCTCGTCCTGTCATTGCCCTACCAACTCAGAATACACCTAAATCTTCTGTGAACCACTAGGGCTCGCCGCCTGCTCCCCTTCTCTGGACGTATCGAGGAGAGGCATCACCATCGTCCATCTCATACTTCGTACGGTATCTTGTGAAACTGATGTTTTGCTCACCGCGCACGTCGGCTGAAATTGAGTCGTCCGATCTGAGAATTCGTCGAGAGAGCGTAGCTACAGGTGGAAAGTTGAGTATCACAATTCCAATACCGACGCTGTCTTGCATTCAACGCTGCACGATGAGGAGATATTGTAGTGCGAGCGGTACGGTAACCTGTACATCTGGCCGTGAACGGGCTGTTCGCTGCTACGTTTCTCGAAACTCGCTACGCTTCTGCGGTCGCTCACTATTCGTTCCCGCCCCTACCAACGCGGATATGTCGTGTTTACCGGTACGTCACGTAACCGCTCCTCTCGACAGCACCATCCGTACCGAATAATCCTACTGAACGAGGAGCAAATCAGTTATCGTCCTCACCTTCACCCTCCCCATCGCCGGATGAACCGCGACTCAACCGGGAACGAACACGCGCCCAGAACGACTCTCTTCCATCGCCTACCCGCAGCAGGATGCGGTCGATATCGTCCTCGAGGAAAAGCATTGACTCACCGCCCACCCACTCGTAGTCCTCTTCCTCTAGGCTGTACCGGTACGGGTGCTTCACCCGTACCTCCTTCGGCTTCCCCGCCCTGCTCCACTCGACCACGTCGCCCGTGTACAGCTCGTCGTCACTCGTCTTAATGCGGATCGACCCCGCACCTTTCATGAAGTTCTCCCACGGCTGCCGCGGATTGTACGTGATATGTGCCTTCGCCTGCAACGTCCGGCGGAGCCGGCCGGGAAGGTCGACGAGGATGCCAACTGCATACGCGACGCCGATAGCCCCCGACAGGAGGAAGATGATCGCGATCAGGTCTACTCGGAAGAACGGATCGAACAGGAATGTCCGTAGCTCCTCGTACGACCTGATTGGGCTATAGACTAGCTGGTATCCGGCGAGGAACAAGCCGTCGATGATGATGCTGGATACCAGGCTCCAAATAAGTAGGACGAACTGGGATATCTCGTCCTCGACCGCTGCGAGGCTGACCGCGGTCATCACCGCGATGAACCCGGGCGCTACCAAGACGACATAGAAGAGGATGTCGCCGGGAACAGTAGCCATGCCGGATCGGGATTACTCCGAGTCACCCGACCCGGAGCCGTCGGCACCGTTCCCTGAATCACCGGACCCGCCATCGTCTCCCGAGCCGCGGACGCTTCGCGGGATGCTCTCACCCTCGGCACTCGGAGCGGCTTCGGAGGACGGCTGCTTGTTCCCGCTTTTCTCCACTTTAGTCCCGCTGTCCGTAGTCGTCTTCTCTGCCGCGTTAGCTCTCGTGTTTCCGTCTGACTTCTGCGCAGAGAGGGCATCGGACTTTTTTCCGGCCAGCTTCCGACCGTCGTTGTTGGATGAGTCGCCTCCCGAATTGTTCCCGGAATCTGATTTATCACTCATACTCCGCCATTCCCGTTAGATCAGCAAAAATGGTTTGCTACCGGGGTGGAAGTGATCGCCCCGGCAGTACCTGTTCCCTTACTATCAACAACGGGGACTGCGACCTACTCAATTAGGTAGATTCGCACTTATACAACACTACGAAATGGCGGTCAGTACCGGCGTGCTCGATACTCTTCTGACGCCACCAATAACCTGCCGGAGAATCTTCCGACATTGCTCCTCGACGTCATCCACTCCGACACGCTCGACGAACTCTTCCGCAGCCACGATACCGACAGCTATGTTCAGTTCATCTATGAGGTATTGACGGTGACCGTTGGAAGCGACGGTAAGGTCGCTATCGACGGCTGGCCTGTGGAATCTGTGAAAACGGTCGTGGCTGCCGGCCGACCAGCGGGAGGCCGGGAGCGGAGGGTGGGGCGGTGGGGTCTGGGTCGGTCCGGCACACAGCAAAAAAGAGGGTGGATCGACTGCCTATTCTTCCCACCACCGACCGCGCTCTGGGAACTCGATCCTGCTCCAGCCCGTGATGGCGAGACTGCACCGTCCCTGGTACCAATTTTTCTTGACCGCTCTGAACCGGACTGTCTGTCCTTCTCGAACCACCGTCTTCTTGCTCTTCTCCCAAATCGTGAATTTCGTACGCCCACTTTCGTCTTCGATGAGTCCGACTTGGGCGATTGCTGGGGAACTAGGATCCCAGAGTTCGCTCACTGTGCCCTCGACCGTCACCTCACCGACCGGGACGTCCGGCACGTCCGCGATGGGCACGATCGCCCCCGGCGCCGCCTTCAGTTCTTCGAGGGTCTCCAGCACCGCCTTCGTGACGTCTCGACCGCGCTGCACCTTCTCGGCCAGCTGCTTCGCAACGACTGCTCTCGACCAGCCGCCCTTCACCTCGTCGCTGATCCGCATCGCCTGCTCGTTCACTTCCGCGAGTTCGTCCTGCGTCAGCTTCTCCCGGGGATCCGTGCGCTCCGCCGGCGCCGGTTCGTCACGGCCACACTGCTCGCTGACGACCTCTCGCGTGCGCTGCTCTCGACCGTCCTGGGTACCCAGCTCGGCCTGGGCACTGATGCGCTCCAGTTCGGCTTCCCGCGCCTGAATGCGCTCTTCCTGTTCGAGGGTAACACCGTGAATCCGATCCTGGCTCGTGTCTGCGATCCCGTCCGGGTGGTTCGCATCCACCTTCGCCTGCGTCTCCTGCTCGACCGCCGCCTCGAACTCCGGCGTCTCGTCGACGACCGGGAAGCCGTCCTCATCGACCGCCTGACCGCCCGCTTTCTCGAATGCCTGTTCATCGACCGTAACGACCTTTCCGCTAGCGTTGTTACTGGACATTGGTATCTCTCCAAGGTACCACTGAAGGCGCTCACGCGCCGACGCCGCGATGCTACTACATCGCGGTTTTCCGACGACAACGACCGACAGAACCATCTGCGCGCTCGCGCTCGCGCCTTCGCGAGCGCCCTACCGGGCGCGAGCGAGAGCGCGCCTGCATGAGGTGGCCCCAACCAGCACCGCGCGCCGACCCGCCCGGAGCGAGCGGCCAGCGCATTCCCCGTTCGCCGCGACGCGACCACGTCCGTCGCGGGCGGCAAAGCCGCGGTCCCCCGGACCCGAACGGGTGAAGCGCTGGCGTCGAGGGCACATCCATTTTAGCCCGGCAGCCCGCCCGCTACTGCAGGCAGGCAGCCCGGAATGGTCGGTCGCGAGCGACGCGGAGGGCGGCAGCGGCGAGCGGGGCGGGCCGTCACGGACACACCTGTTAGGCCGGCCACGTTGCTCGGCAAGCCAGCCATGCTGTTGGCGGCCTCAGAAAGGAGATGTCTTCTCGGTGGCCCCGAGAATCGTCACATATCGCAGCGAGGAGTGGCGCAGCGGCGTCCTTGTGAGCGGAACAAACGGGAGGTAACGAGACCGTCGATACCCATGGCGGCGTCTGCACGAGGGGCGGCGAGGCTGCGGAGCGCGTTGGTCTTTGTGACGGCCGCTCGTAGCCATTAGCCATATATCACTCGAGAGACCACAGGCTCGGAGAACTCCAGCGGCGCCGCGACCGTCGCCCAACCCTCGTCGATCGCGTCGTCGAGACATACGAGGTTGGGCCGGACTCAGTCCCTCGACGTCCACAAGAACCGGAAAGGCGTGATCAACCGTATCCCCGTGGCTCCCTAGATCGATGTGTAGTCGCTCGCTGGGGTGTGTCTCCACCTAGGCGAATCCGATAGGGAGTTCCACTACGTCTCGACCGAGGCGCTCGATGAGCTGACCAGACGATTCCGTATCCTGGGTGTGGAGGATATGGCTTCCTCCAAGGGCCGTATGAGGAGAGGGAAGATGGTCTCGCAAAGTATGAGCTCTTGCTACCCTCACCTGAGCCTACATTATTTTCACGTTCGAATTCGAGGGATGTCTATGAAGACCGGTGAGGAACCCAGACCCCACGACATAGTTGCCGTTCGTTCCCTCACGAAATCCCACTCCCCGCTCACCGACTCACAGTCCCGTATGCAGGTGGAACGACCAATCCGTGGTCAAGAACAACGGCAGGCGCTGGTCGAATGAGCGACCAACACTCCTCGACCAAGCCGTCACCGCCGGAATCGACCGCCGTTCGAGAGGCGCTCCAGAACCACCACGAGCACTTCGACGACGTCAGCGGCGAGATCGCGCTCCAGCAACTAGAGACCGAACAGGGCCTCAAACGACAGTATTCGGGCCGGGTTCTCTACGAACTGCTTCAGAACGCGCTCGATAGCGCCGATTCCGAGATCCTCGTCGAACTCACCGAGAACCCGTCTTCGGACGAATCCGAGTACGCCCTTGTGGTCGCGAACGACGGCGACGAACTCACCGTCGCTCGCGAGTACAACTACGACATCCCGCCCGAGAACAGGGACGGGCAACGCCCCGATTTCAACGCTCTTTGTTCGATCCGCACATCGAATAAATCGGCGGACGAGAGCGTCGGGAACAAGGGAATCGGGTTCCGATCGACGTTCGCGGTCGGCAGATACGCTCGGGTCTGGAGCCGGTTCGAGCGACGACCGGGGTGGTGGGGAATTGAGCTGCACCTCCCGCTCGACAGCGACACCTGGAACCGACGACTCCGGGACCCAGAGGTCCAGCGAGGACACGAGTCGTTCCTCGAGACGAAGCGTCCCCGGCTGACCGTGGACGAGCAGCGCCCGAGCTTCCACTTCCCGTTACCCCTCAAATCGGACGAGGCAGGAACACCCTTGGGGATGACGGAGCTCGATGGGTTGACCACGGCCGTCGTCGTCCCGATCGAAGCCGACCAACTCGAGCATCTCAGGGACTCGTTCCGGGAACTGCAGGCGAACCACCTGTACTTCCTCGGGCTGTTCGAAGACCGCCGTGACATCACCGTCCAATTCGAGACTCCGGACCTGTACTTCGAACGCACCACATGGCCGCCGAACCAGGATACACCGACCCACTCGCTCTCGTACTGGCGAACAGCAGAACTCGAGGGACTCGCCCGACGGGCCGATCTCGAGATCTCGAACCCTGGGGCCGCCATCGCGTGGCCGACCGAACAGCGACTCGCCGAGCGTCGAGAGACCGATTCCGAAGCGCGACTCTACGGCTATCTGCCGACGGCGGTTCCAAGCCCGTTTGAGATCGACATCCACGCCGACTTCCAACTTCGAGTCGACAGAACGGGGGTCCAGTTGGATGACGACCTCGTGGGGCCGTACAACCGGGCGCTGTTGAAGATCGGTGCAGAACTGCACCTGCTGTCCGTCTGCCGGCATATCGACCTCTCACCGGACCGTATCGACTGGGCGTGGATCGAGCCCGACGAGATCACCTCAACCACGACAGCCGACAGCACCGACCCTCGAGCGGATATCTGGCGATTGCTAGATTCGAGGACCCGCTCGGATGCCGGCGATGCCGTCGTGGACCACGTTCAGGACCGACTCTTCCCGCACGACGACGGCGAAGACCCCGGAACCTACCAGCTGTGGGCGGAGCTCGCGGCTCGGTTCTTCGACTCGGCGTCGGGCTTCCCACTCGAGACCTACGAGACGTTCTGGGACGTCTCGAAGTACTGGGTGGACAGGATCTGCCCACACTCTGAGCGATCGAAGACCTGGCGACGGACCGTCACCGCGCTCTGTGATGCCGTTCGAGAATCCGAGGCACGTGTGGTACCGATCGCGGACGATACGGAGAGCGATCGGTACCGAGCGGTCCCCCTCCCGGAGCGTGGCTCTGCCCCCACCGGCGGAAAGCGACAGCGACACTCCCGGGTGGTGTTCGTCCGTGACAGCGACGACAAACGGCTCCCGCTTCCCGAACCGTTGTGGAAGGCAGATCGAGCCGTCACAACCTTCCAGTTCCATTCGTCGATCATCCAGAAATCACCACAGCCGCTGGGGACCCGGCCGTTCAACCGGTGGGAGGTGCTCTCGGAGTTGCGCCAGATACCCAACTCCCAGCCCGACTGGGAGCCCGAGCCGCTTGCAGACGACCCCGAGACCGCGTTCGAGCATCAGCGGGCCCTGCTTGAGTTCGCGGTCGACCTGTACCGCTATCAATCTCGAGGGGGAGGTATGGAACCGGCCGAGGTAGCCGAGCAGGGGCCGGGGTGGCGGGTGCTCGATACCGCCGGAATCGGGGACACGGCCCGTCGAGCCGGGCGAGCGATAGCCACCCTGTATCTGCCGACGACCGAGGGACTTTGGGAGCCGGCTCGACAGTTGACCCGGGATGCTGTCGACGTCTCCCGCTTGGGTGAGCTCCATGAGGAGTTCGATGACGATGCCCTGAATCGGTTCCTGACCTTCCTCGGCGTCGGGCCCGAACAGCAGGATGGGCCTCCACTGACACTCATCGAAGGCGGCTCCGACGGTCGCGTCCCCGCACGAGAGGTGCCCCCGCGGTTGGCGGAGGCCGGGGCGGGCAGTCTGGCAGATCTCTCGTTGGGCTGTCTCCCTGCATCCGACGGGGACAGCTTCTCGCCGGAATCATGGCGGAATTCGCTGTCCAACGTGTGGGACGAATGGCTTTCGACGCTGCTACAGACAGAGACGGCGGCTCGCGAAAACGAGGACCCACCGCTGCGTACATCGTTGCTCGAGCCGCTCTCGAACCGACCTTGGTATCCGGTCGACGGTGAGGGGTACTCAGCGACGAGTCCAGGGGTTCGGTCAGATGATGTCGATGCCATCCCCCCCAGGTCGCTCACCTTGCTCTCGACCCAACAGAAACGCTTCCCGCGCGTGCTCTGGTCGGTCGACGACGACACGCCGGATCGAGAGCTCCTCGTCGCCTGCGGTGCAATCGATGGTGTGGACACGGACACGCTTGAGCAGAACGGTTCCGAGCCGGCGTTCAGAGTTCTCTCGCAGCTTCGAGAGGGATTCACGCTCGAGACCGTGACCGGAGATCGGGTCGCCCGATCGGCGTTGGTCGACCTCTTCGACCGGATCTTGGAGGCTGTCGTCGCTATCGAGGATCACGAGACACAGCCGGTAGCTGACCTGCAACTGCTCTGTTATGAGCCCGAATCGGAGCCCGTTGCACTCTCCGATCGGGACCTGACATGGACCCCGTGGGACGAAGCAGATGCCTGGATCGTCTCGGATAGTTCTGACCGGGAGATCATGCGTCGGTTCTTCCCGCAGGAGTCGCTCGTCGCCGCAACCATCGGGCCGCAGAACCTGAGCGGGTACGAGCCACTCGAGGACCGGGGCGTCGAGATCGAGGACGACGTCGATTTCGAGCCGTTGTCGGCGGGTACACCGGACCAGTCGACCCATATCGAGGAAAGTCTCGAGGAGATTGTTCCGAAGCTCCTTGCGCTGGCGGAGGCCTCACTGCAGATCGATATCGATGGCGATGCGGCGGTGACCCGGTGGCAAGCCGGGAACTTCGTCCACGTCGACAACGCCTGGTTCGAGTATCGGGTCGTCCTCGAGGACCGACGGACGATCGAGAACACCTGGCGAAAGGACTCGACTGGCGATGCGTTCTTCGACGACGGCGACCGGCCGGCGATCCGGTTCGATACTCCCGACGGGGGTTCGCCCCCGCTCCCGGAGTTCGGTGAACCGCTCTCGGCGCTCCTGTTCGAAGAGCAGCGACAGGACGTCGACTCGCTGTTCGCTCGCGCACTCAGCGAGTACGAGGGTGTGAACGGGGAAGCACGACTCTCGCGGTTCGTCGAGAAGACGGACGCAGAACCGCTGGTGGCGCCCTACGAACGGATCTTCGACCCGCCTGCGAACGAGATGGAACTCCTCTCGCAGACGGATGCGGCACTCGCCACGCTGGGGTTCGCCCTCGCGCCACACATCCAGAGTGCACACCAACTCCCCAATCTCGACCCCGCCGACCTGACCGTCGACGACGGCGATGCACCGGCCGAGGAATCGCTCACGGAATCGACGATCAACGATGTCCTGGGTGCTGTTGGGGACGATGCAGAATCCCCGTTCACCCCGGAGTTCCGCTGCCGTGACGAGCACCACCGCGAGTGGGAGTCCTGGTGGGAGGACAATCGAGACCGGTTCCGTCCCTACCTCACCCACCTTTTGCACGCCGACGGTGATGAAGAGATGGAGCCGGACGACGTCGAACGGTCGCTCGAGGAGTTCGTGTCCCGGAACGAGTGTCCCCGATTGGATTTCGACCCGCAACGTGCCGTGTACAGCTGGGTACGAACGACGGTCGATGACGCCGAGCTGATGCCCTCATCCGATGCGGAGTTGGTGGAGGAGGTTCGGCGGTTCGCTCCGGATTTCGAGCCCGTCACGAGGGCGCCGCGGACTGGGCCGTCGGAACGAGCCTGGAACCGACCTGGCGAGATCGGCAGCCCGTCGTCGCCCGATTCGGAGGGAGGAACGTTCGACCATGCCGACGCCATCGAGCGGATGCGCCGGCAAAGCGCCGTCGGGGATGACGCGGAGCGGTCGTTCAGGCCTGCGGTCGCGGAGTGGACCCGTGAGTGCTTGGAAGCGGCCCGACGGGAGGGCAGATTGGACGAGGCGCGGGAGCTGCTCGTCGGTCCATTCGCACGTGATGGGGAGACCGCGAAACACATCCTCGAGGCCGTCGACACCTGGGCCGAACACGGCGATGTCGATGCGCTCGAAAGTGGGGTACACGTCTCGGAGGTGTGGGACGGAGCCGGGTTCGACCTCATCGGACTCGAACCGACGACGGACGGCTGGGAGGTCGTCCGCTACGAGGTGAAGGCGCTCCCCGATGGCGAGGCGGCGGCGGTACACCTTTCGAGTAACCAGTTCGCTGTCTACCGGGACGTCTGTCTCGACCCCGACGCGGAGAGCGACCCGAAGCATCGCGGGGAGTGGAAGCTCATCGGTGTCGAGCCCGATAACGGGGAGGCTGAAGATCTGACAGCGGAGCTATCCGACCTCCCCGAGTATCTGGAGCAACTGCGCTCCGGTGGGTTCGGGCATGATGGGATCGTCATCCATCTTCGGCGTGCCGATCGATAGGGGCGGAGCGACACCATGTCGAGATGACGGCTGCGGGGTCCAAGCGACCAGATGCACATTAACCAGCACCCGCGGAAGAAAGCTCCCGGTTGTTGGTTAACGCAGTTGGTCTCGACCCTGTTCGAGGGCTGTCCCATCGCGACGAACAGGCCGGTGTCGGCGATGTGGAGCCGGCTCACGCGTCGTCAGCTGCGTCGCCGTCGTCGATGTTCAACTCGTCGAGTCCTGCCCCCGCCTCCTCGATCTCGTAGTGCTCGTGGACGACGGGCCGGAGCGCCTGGAGGATCATCTCCGCAGCTAGTGGGGAGATGTCGAGGTCCTCGGCCATCAGGCGGTGGGTAACCTCGCCGCGTTCGCGGGCGACCGCGTAGATGAGCGCCGTCGCGAGGCCGGCGACGCCGTGCCGGTCGATGTACGTGTCGATGTCGGCGTCCGTCTCGCGGCGGCCGACGGCGTCGATCAGCGCCGGCGTGATCGTGTACTCGCGGTCACCGGCGGCCGTGGTCACAGTCAGGTCGATCTCACGGGCGGCGTACCGGCGCGGCTGCTCGTCGTCGGTGACGTCGACGACGCCGGCGTCGACGAGCCGGTTGACGTAGCTGTAGGCCGTCCCTTGGGCGAGCTCGAGGTCGTCCATCACGTCCTGGACGGTTGTCTCGCCCTCCCGAGCGAGGTACGCGTACAGCTGGGCGAGCTGTGGCTCCTCGAGGAGATCGGCGACCGAGAGGAAGTCCTGGACGATGTCGCCGTCGGCGCGGTTTGAGGTGCGTGACACGATTCGTTCTTGATTACAGTTTACAGCGAAACAGTAAAGAATGTTTGGGTCACTCCGCCGGCGTCGCGACGAGATGCTCCTCGAGATCGCGCGTCCAGTACGTCGCGAGCCCGCCCGGACTACAACGGGCGCACAGCTGCAACGGGCCTTCCAAATGCCCCAGTTCGACCCGGAATCGGGTGAGTGCCGCAAGTGTGTCGACGACCAGTCCACAGCCGTCACAGGCGACGTGATCGCACTCGTCGGGATCCGGCTCCGTCTGAATCGCGCAGTCGACGCAGATCGGGTAGGTGACCCGCTCGTCCTGGCCCCCGGTGTGGGCCTCGCCAGCCTCGGTACCTGGCGGGGCGTCGCAGAACGCACATCCGTTGAGTTCCCGGCAGGTCCATGCAGGAATGTTCGCTTGCTTCCCCGACATCTGCTCTCAGCGTCGCTCCAGTTCCTACTCCTGCCAGAAATGACGTCTCCCGCGCGAACCGATTCAGTGTGACAGCACACTAATTATCCCGCTCTCCCCCGACCGAACAGCTCTGGAAGGGAAGACTACTGCCGGCGGAACAACCCTATGCGACCCCACATCCGGGCCGGACTACTGTGTATCGAGTAGCCGTACCGGATGTGCGGGCCGGCGCGTGAGGAGTGCGTCGAGTTGCTCGAGACACGACGTCCCGCTGGCGACGACAGTACGGTCCGCGGTGTCTTCTGTTGTGAATTCATCGACGAGCGTCTCGCCGACGTCCACGCTGAGCTCGTAGTACTCGGACTTGTAGCCGAAGCTTCCAGCCATCCCGCAACACTCCACGTCCGAGGTCGTCACGTCGAACCCGCAGTCTTCGAGCACCGCCACCGTGTACGGTTCGAGATCGAGCGTCCGCTGCTGGCAGTGGCTGTGGTAGGCGATCCGCTCGTCGTCGCCGCCAGGGAGTACATCGATATCCCCCCCGTTCTCCAGCAGGCCGTAGACGTACTCCATGAGTTCGTAGCTCTGCTCGTGCAGCGCGGCGTAGTCGTCTTCCGGAAGGAGCCGTTCGTACTCGCGGTGGAACATCGCAAGATCTGACGGCTCGATGACGACGACATCGTGACCTGCCGCGATGGCGGGCGCGAGCGCGTCGTAGACGGCATCGGCGTTGGACTGGGCCGTCGACACCATCCCCTGTGAGAGCGGGGCGCGCCCGCTCTCGCCTGCGGGCGGAACGTCGACGCGGATGTCGAGCGCTTCGAGGACGCGGACGGCCGCCTTCCCGCGCTCCGTGCGCACGTAGTTCGTGTACGCGTCGGGGTAGAGTGCGACCTGTCGGCGTGCCTCGTCGCGACCGACGTGTGGCCCCCGCTTCTCGAACCACTCCACGAGTGATTCACGTTCGAACTCCGGGAGTTCACGGCGGCTGTCGACGCCGAGAGTTCGCTCCAGCAGCGAGCGCGCGGGACCGGTCCGTGCGGCCCAGTTCGAGAGCGGTGCGAACGCCGACCCGAGTTTCGCCAGGGTGTCGAAGTTCCCGAACAGCCGTTTCTGGAGGTCGACCCCACCGGGCTCCTCGTCCGGGGTGAGCCCCTCCACGAGGAAGTCGAAGTCGCCGTCCTCCCCGCGATTGATGCGGTCTCGGACGACCGTGTTGATCCACGGGATGTCGATGTTCACCGGACACTGGTTCACACACCGACTACAACCCGTACAGAGGTCGTTGAACTCGGCGGCACTGTCCTCGCCGTGGACGCCGGCCTCCCAGCCGGTGGCGATGCCGCCGGAGTACGTCTCGCCACCGAAGGCGTGGCCGCCGACGTGCTGGAAGTTCGCACAGGAGTTCGCACACGCCGAACACCGGATGCAGTACAGCGTCTCGCGGAGCTGATCGTCCTCGCGCATCTCCATCCGCCCGTTGTCGATGAGCACGAGGTGGAACTCGCGGTCGTCGCCGGATTCGAGTTCGTTCCCGCCGAAGGTGGGGGAGTCACTAGGCGGGGTGAACAGCGAGATGTAGGAGGTAATGTCCTGGCCGGTCCCGGATCGCCCGATCAGTTCGACGAACGGTTGGAGATCCTCGACACTCGGGACGAGTTTCTCGACACCCGCGACTGCGACGTGGGTGTCCGTCGCCTGCACGCACTTGCGGGCATTCCCCTCACTCGTGACCAGCGCGAGCGTGCCGGTGTCCGCGGTGACGAAGTTCGCGCCCGTCATCCCGACCTCGGCGTCCAAGATCTTCTCGCCGAGGTACTCGCGAGCGAATCGCGTCAGCTCCTCGGCAGTCTCCAAGGGCTCTTCGGGATCGAACACCTCGTTGAACAGGGCTGCGATCTCCTCGCGGGACTTGTGGATCGCCGGGGCGACGATGTGTGAGGGAGCCTCGTCGGCGACTTGGAGGACGAACTCTGCGAGGTCGGTCTCCCAGACGTCCCCGTCGCGTGCCTCGAGCGACTCGTTGACCTCGATCTCCTCGCTCGTCATCGACTTCGACTTCACCACGTCGCGGCCGTCGACGACCTCCTCGATGTATCGGTTCGCGTCGGCGGCGTCGTCGGCGACGTAGACGCTGCCGCCGTTGGCTTCGACGGCCTCGGTGACTTGGTCGACCAGTTCAGGGAGGCGTTCGATAGCGTCTTCCTTGATGGCACGAGCCTCGTTTTTCAACTCGTCGTAGTCATCGAGATTCGCGGTGGACTCGTACCGGCCCTCGTTGAAGACCTGGGTGTTCTCGTGAACGGCGTCGCCCTCGGTGTCGAGGAGATGGCGGATGCGCTCGGCCTTCTGCCGGCGGGTGTCGGCGCTCATCTACTTGTCCTCCAGGAGTACGACCGTCACATCCATCGGGCCGTGAGCGCCCGTCACGAGCGAGCCCATGTCCGCGGTTGCGCTCGGCCCCGTCGCGATGATGGACTGTCCGACGCCGTTCCGGATATCCTCGGCGAGCTGGTCGAACGTCGCGTCCATGTCCGGCAGCACGTCGCTGGCGGCGACGACGGCGACGTGTTCGTCCGCATAGAGACTCACCGGCTCCTCGCCGTCGGTACCGCCCTGGATGATCACCGAGCCGTAGTCGGCGATACCGTAGCCGGCAGCAGTGACGCCGGTCGCCGCGGCCTCGAGGTCCGCGATCGACGGATCGGTATCGACGCTGTCCGGCAGCGAGACGGTCTCGAAGGGGAGTGAGGTGCCGACCGTAGGTGCGTCGAGCAGGGGTGAAAGCGTCGACGCGAACTGATCGGACGACGTCCGAACGAGTTCGACCCCGACCTCGTCGAGGGACGACTCGAAGGTCGTGATTGGCTCGGCAGACATATAACGGAAGATTATGAAACAGCCTAATAGATGTTTCCCTCTCCGTATCTGATCGACAGTATATATCATATTCTATTATTAATAGACCATGCTATCCTCACCGTGATCTGGGATATTATATCACGAGAAAGAAAGTTATAAATACGTGGTTATGCGACGACGAAACATAGCCGACATCCGTAACCATGTCAAATGTACTAACATTGGCGCTCGTCGGTGTGGTTCCGATCGGCGTCGCGTTCGTATTGCTCGCTGGACTCCGGTGGTCAGCGGCCCGCGCGATGGGGGTCGGATGGCTGCTCGCGGGCGGAATCGGACTCACGTACTGGAGTATGGAACCAAACTGGCTGCTGGCGTCCGCGATCTATGGTGCGCTGCAGGCCGTGGACATCATCCTTATCGTCTTCGGCGCCATCCTCCTGATGAACTACCTCGAAGGCAGCGGCGCCATCGCCACTATCAGGTGGTACTTCGGGCAGATCGAGGAGGACCGGCGCGTCCAGCTGCTGCTCGTCGGTCTCGGATTTATGACCATCATCGAGGGGGCGGCGGGGTTCGGTACCCCGGGTGCGCTCGCCGCACCGCTGTTTATCGGCCTCGGATTCCCCCCATTGGCCGCTGCGGTGTTCGGGCTCTACTTCAACGCCCCGAACCCGCCGTTCGGTGCCGCCGGCACGCCTGTCATCGGCGGCACCGGTGCCGTCATCAACCCAGCGCTGTCCGGGTCGGTGAGTGTATCCGAGTTCCTCTCGATGGTCTCTGCGTGGACTGGCGTCATCACGGGACTGACGTACGTGTTCTGGGGACTGCTCGGCGTGTTCTTCCTGACGTACTGGTTCGGGAGCGGTGACGGTGAACGCAGCATTGGAGCCGCCATGCGTAGTACTCTCCCCATCGCGCCGTTCGCGCTCGTACTCGGCGTCGTCACTGGTGGCACACAGCTGGTAATCGCGTGGTTCGTCGGGCCTGCACTCCCCGATATCGCCGCGGGGTTCGTGGTGCTCGGCATCGGTCTCCTGCTCGCAAACAACGATATCCTCATCCCTGATGACCAGTGGGATTTCCCCGAGGAATCGACATGGAGCGACACGTGGCTCGGCGGCCTCGATCTTGACGAGGTGTCCCGTGATCAACCCAAACAGGAGATGTCCGTGCTGTTGGCGTGGACACCGTATCTGCTCGTTGCGCTCGCACTGCTCGTCACGCGGTGGCCGGACCTCACCGTCGCCGGCGTCGCTGTCCTTGACTGGATCCAGAGTTTCTCCGTCGGTCTCGATTCGATCCTCGGTACTGAACTTGGATACACCCTTCAGTACCTCTATCTTCCCGGAACGATGCCGTTCATCCCCATCGCGATTCTCACTGGCTTCCTTCACAAGATGGACACCACACAGATGGGGGCAGCGTGGCGACGGTCGATCCAGCAGATCGCTCCGGCCGCCCTCACGCTCATTATCGCCGTCTCGATGACGCAGATAATGATTCAGTCGCAGACGAACACCGCCGATCTCCTCGGCATGATGGAGGCCCTCAGCCGCGCGCTCGCGATGGGCGCCGGCGGCCTACTCCCGCTCATCTCGCCGTGGATCGGCGCTATCGGCTCGTTTATGACGGGGAGCAACACGTCCTCGAACATCCTCTTCAGCGTACTCCAGTACAACGCCGCCGAGACGGTCGGCGTCTCCCGGGTGATCGCCGTCAGCCTGCAGAACGTCGGCGGCGGCCTTGGAAACATGGTCTCGGTGTTGAATGTGGCCGCTATCTGTGGTGTCGTTGGAATCACTGGGCGTGAAGGCGACCTCCTGCGGAAAGCGATCATCCCAATGGCGCTGTTCGCCGTATTCGCCGGCCTGTTCGGGATGCTACTGACGTACGTTCTGGTCCCCGGCCTGTTCTGACCCCGGTCGACAACGTACCGGGGCTCCGCTGCTTCCGGTATAGAAGCGAGATATACGAATAGATCGGTCCGTACTCGCCGGCGCGGTCGTCGTCGTTCATACGACGAGCTGGTGGCTGGCCTCATCGTAGGCGAGTGCGGCTTGCGCGACGGCGAGATTCTGCCGCGTCGTGCGCCATGCCGTGAGATCGTCCCAGCCCTCCGTCTCGTCGGCGTCGAGTTGCTGGGCAAGTTCCTCCGGTGACACCACGTCGTAGCGGTCCTCGTAGCGCCGGATCTCGGTCTTCATCTCCTTGATGCTGTCAAGCAACTCCGGCCGATCGACTTCCTCACGAAGCTCGCGGATCCGGGACATCAAGACCCGGTCGCTGTTTCGCTTGTACAGCGTTGTTTGGCCGTCCTGTTCCGTCTCGGCGAATCCAGAGTTCACGAGTGTCTTGCTGTGTCGACGTGCCGTCGGCTCGCTCACGAGAGCGCGGTCGGCGATCTCGGCCGCTGACTGCCCGTCGTGGGTCTGTTCGACGATTTCGTACACCCGCTCGAACGGCGTGGCGTCGTCTTTCCAGTCCGCTTTGACCTGCTCGTTGACGTCGTCCCACGTCTCAGTCATAGGGGAAGTTACGCATCGGAGAAACAAATAGCTTCCTCAGAAAATTATTCTTTCTTTTACTCACACCTCGATCGGACCACTTGTTCCTCTAACGCCTCCTGATGCGCCCGGACACTCGAGGTCCGAGGCGAGCCGCGGCACGAACATACTGGGGGAGACGGGATCAGCGGGGAGGCCCAGCTCTTCGTTCAGCGTTTTGTACGCGTTCGTGACTCGCGACTCCGCGACGCGCGCCATCTCGCTGACGTCATCCACCAACCGCGAGAGGCCGTTGCACCGGCAGGCCCCGTACACGCTGGCCGCGGCGATGGCCTCGATGGATCTGCCACGAAGCAGATCCTCGTTCTGGGCGCTCCGGAAGAGCTGACACGCCTGGTCGCGGACCGAATCGGAGAGCTCAAGGGCACTCGCCAACCGACGCACCTCGCCCAACCCGTGGGCGAGATTCCGTTCCGCTTTCGACCGCCAGCGACCCCGAGTCTGTTCGCGACGCATCCGCGCGAGTCGCCGCCGCTTCTGCCCAGAGATCTGGTTCCCCTTCGCGTCGGTGCCGCGACCGATTTCCGTCGACAGGCCGTGATCGTGGCGAGCCGCAGTGAGTGGGGCGCCCGTTCGTTCGCACTCCTCGTCGTCGTACGCCCGCCACTCCGGCCCGTGATCGAGACGCTGTTCATCGATGACCAGGCCACAGTCCTCGCAGACCGTTTCGACCGCGTTCGTGGTGACCCGGCCGTCGCACTCGGGACACTGGTTCGCACTCGATTCCGTTCGGACGTCTTCGTCGAATCCGCTCTCGTAGATGTCTCTAGTTGCCATCGTTCTCACCGTGATCGGGGAACCCGCCAGTACAGCGAGCCCCTCACCCATTGAGGGGCAAATAAACGCTATCGAGGACGGAGGCTTCCTCTTCTCTAGGAATAACCAAGAAGTATGTGGGTTATGTAGAGAACACTGACTCGTCGAATAGCTGGCACATTACGTCGATGGATCGGGCACTCCGCATTCGGGCGAACACGTTGACCGGGTTCGTCATCGACAGTTCCATCACATACCCGTCAGGCCGCTGTAGAATGAGGCTCTCGAATCCAGGAGTGAAGAAAAGACGAGAATCGCTCTCCCACGCTTCTCGGCGACTGACTCTGTTGTAGACACGGTTGAGAAACTCAACCAGTTTGTCCTTGTCCTGGACTAACTGTTCTATGCATTCGTCTTTAGCTAATACTCAGAGTAATACTGAATAGCATAGATCTGGAGGTGGATTTTGTTAGAACACGACCGCTATGGGCCGAAAATAGGGCCTCTAAAGAATCTGCATCGTCTACTATCAGTAGTAACAGCGGTTCAGTCGCTATATTCGCCCTAGTATTTCCTCCATACATAATATCTACACGAGATATTACCACTGGTCTTAGCTAAAGACGAATGGGAGATTCAGCACCTCATCAACGAAGAGTTCGATGTCGAGTTCCATCCGAACTATCTGCCACGACTTCTCGATGATCTCGGCCTCTCGTACGCGATTCCGCGTACGGAGAGGCCAGACCGGCCAGAGAACGCTGACGAAATCCTCGACGAACGCGTTGCCGACGCGTTCGCCGAGGATGGTGAAGACGAGCCACACAACAAACAGCCTGAAGATGATAGTGACGAGGAATGGACGCTCGATGATGATGTTCGAACAGATGGCGGAACAACGGTCGGTTTCTTCGACGTTTCGCACCCGCAACCGTGGGATAATTCTCAGCGACTCTATACGGTGAGTGAGCCGACAATTACCCGGCCGCTGGTGAAAATCGATACACCAGCGGCCGGGTTCTATGCACTCAACGGTGAGAGCGTCCTTCAGTTCCCACCGAATCAGGAGAAAGAAGAGATCTGTGCATGTCTCGAAGAGGTTCGCGAGCAGAATCCGGGCGAGCGGATTCTACTCGTCTTGGACAACTTCTCGTCACATATCTGTGCGCACACGCGCAAGCGAGCTCATGAACTTGGGATTGATCTCGTCTTTCTCCCAGTGGGCTCACCGCATCTCAACCCAATCGAGCCAGTCTGGAAGAGTCTCAAATGGGAATCCTCGCCCCTGATCGTGGAGGGCGCGGCTGAATACCGCGCCCTCCTCGATGAGATCTTCACAAAGTTGACCGACCAGCTGAGTTTCGCAGGCTCCTGGATCGAAAATCACCTCGACGGATTCATTCAGAAGTTGCGTTAATCACTACGGCGAAGCCGAACACGAGCGCCCACACGAGGACGGGAATCTGAAGCTTGCCCTCTCGCTCGACCACGCCGAGTTTAGTGATCAACGAAACTTCTGGGTGAACTGGGATGAGGACTCAGTCGAAGAACGGATCTCTACCTTATCTCTGGCACGTGGAGTACCCAAAACTTCTGTGAACTACTATTCCTCGGCGTGCTCTTCGAGGAACTCGGAGGGAAAGAGAGTAGTGAGCCGACGCATAATTCTCGATGAGGAGGCTCTGTTGGACACAGCTACGCCTCCTCATTCCTCCCGAAAAGTAGCCTCGATAAGTCGCTGCTGTCACGCGGTTTCTGGCTTAGCTAAAGACGGATGCTCGCCGAGGGGATGGAGAACAGTTTGAAACGCCTCGTGGTACCGCGAAGTGAGGAATTCCCCGGCAACAACGTGGGCGTTCACGATATTTCGAGTTGGGTGCATTGACTCGTGGTGATCGGGGTTTCGGTGGTCGACGTGGGTTCGTGGATAGCTCATAGAGCACCTCTTCCAACGTGGCGTTGAGCATTAACATTCCGAGCAGTCAGGCTCGAGACTGCAGCTAGGTAGGTTTAACCAACACACCGCTGTCAATACGGCCGGGTGTTGGTTAACACGAAGTACGCTCGATTCAGGAACTATTCTCGGAAATAGGATCCAAACGGAGACAACTCGGGACTGTACCGGGATTGGAGGGGATCACATCGAGTTTCCTGAAACGCGGAAGCGACACGCCGCGGCTTATCGGGAACGCAGACAACTAATCGAGTATGGGAGAACACTCAATGTCGAATCGATTGGCGGTGGACCAGCCGACACGGGGAGCTGACCGCAATCGGTCTCTCGCTGACCAGGCCGATCCGGCTGCGGACGAGATGCTGTTGCCGCAACTCGACGACGGCATCACGCTGCTCGACGTCGAGGGAGGCCGCGGCGTCCCGATCCTGCAGTCGCTCGTGCTCGACCATCTCCTCCTACACGACGGGCCCGCCTTCTGGGTCGACGCAAATGGTCACGCGACGACGACACTCGCCCAGATCGCGCCCAGTCAACGGTTGCTCAACCGAATCCACGTGGCACGCGGATTCACCGCCTACCAGCACTACGGCGCCGTCTGTGATCTCCCGACGGCAGTAAACAAGTCGATCCAGATGTCCACCACCGACGCCAGGGCGGCCGGTCGAGGGGAACCGAGTCGTGACGAGGACACGTCGCCCCACACCCCCGCCCTCATCGTCGCGCCGGCCGTCGACGCCCAGTACAGAGCCGACGATACCCTTGGCGAGAACCACGCAAAAACCCTCCAGGCCCGAACTCTCGCCCGGTTAGCGAACTACGCCGATGGGTACGACATACCGGTGCTCGTTACGCGAAACGAACGAAACGAATTCACCGAGTCAGTCGCGACGGTCGCGGACCACCATCTCGAGTGCGAGCAAACTCGGATGGGCCCACGGGTCGTCGGCGAGGACTTCGAGACGCTCGTCTATCCCGTCGACGACGGCGCGTACTACCAGACGACGTTCGCGTACTGGCGGCAGCTGCTCGCAGCACGCGCCACGCAGGTCGGCGTGGAACCGACGACGTCGGCGCCGTCGACGCCGACTCCGGAGGGTGTCGGGACAGGCGTCACAGCTGACGGTGAGACGGTGGCGGCCACTGCGGACCCCTTGCTCGATGCGTGGACGGCAACCGGCGGAGGGCGATAGCGATGGGGCGCACAAACCCGACGTACCGGGATGCGCTCCGGGCCATCGAAGAGCGCTGGGCCGAGTTCCGCCGGGCACTGCGGCGTCGTGACCAGCCGCGGTTCGATCGACTCTTCGAGTACGCCCGCGAGCACGCCGACGCAAGCGGGCTGTTGAACCACCAGAATCCGCTGCTGCCGGCGCTACTCAGCATCGATCTCGAACAGGAGGCCCGCCTCGACGACCACGAAGAGCGCCTCGAGGAACTCGAAGCCGCGGTCGCAGCACGCGATGACCAGGGGGCCGCTCCATCGGACGCGAACCCGTGACGATGCCGTTCAGTATCGACTTCCTAGACGACGGCCGCGTCCTGGAATGGGAGGCAACTGCCGACGGCGCCGTCGCGACCGAGCGCGATGACTACACTCCGCGCTTCTACGTCGCCGCTCGCGACCCAGCGACCGACCTCGATCTCACGACCCTCCAGTCAGTGTACGACCAGCACCCGGACGTCGTTGCGACCGAGACGGTTGCGCGACGGCCGGGCTTTCGACGAGACGAGGAGGCCGTTCTCGCGGTCGACGTCGCCCACATCGACCGCGTCACCCCCCTCGCCTGGCAGGCACGCCAGCTGTCGGACTATCCAGTCGGGGATCTCGCCTGTTTCAACGTGGACTTTTCGCGAGAGTTCCGGTACTGTCTGGAGACCGGCGCCGATCCGACGCCGGCGAGCGAGCTGTCGACGCTTCGGCTCAGCGTTCCGGTGACCGAAACGAGCAACGACGTCTACGGGGAGCTGTCCGTCGCCGGCGACACCGTCACCGGCTCACCGACGGATATCCTGACCGCCGTCCAGGGGGCGCTCGACGCACACGATCCGGACGTCCTAGTCTGCTCGACGAGCGAAATCGTCCCAACACTACACGAGATGGCGACGGACGCCGACGTCGACGACTTCTCGCTGAGTCGGTGGCCGGACGTCGACTACCAGCAGCTCGCGAGTCGGTCGACGTACTCGAGCTACGGCCGCGTCGGCCACTCGCCGGCGCGGTACAACGTGCCCGGCCGGGCGATTATCGACGAGTCGAACACGTTCTTCTACGGGGAGACGAACCTTGGCGGCGTCCTCGACCTTGTGTCGCGCTCGAAAAAGCCCGTCCAGGAGCTCGCGTGGGCGTCGATCGGGAACGTGCTCACGGCGATCCAGATCTGCGAGGCCCACGACCGCGGCGTCCTCGTGCCGTGGAACTCCTGGCGCCACGAGTTCTACAAACCGATGGGGACGCTCCACGACGCCGACCGCGGCGGCTTCATCTTCGCCCCCGAGGTCGGCCTCCACGAGAACGTCCACGAACTCGACTTCTCCTCGTTGTATCCGAACATCATCTGTACCCGGAATGTCTCACCGGACGTCATCCGGTGTGACTGCCACAGCGACCGCGACGACGTCCCCGGTCTCGGGTACTCGATCTGCGACGACCGGGGCTACCTCGTCGACGTGCTACAGCCGATCATCGACGCTCGCGACGAGATCAAGGCGGCCATCCGTCGTGAGAAGGAACGAGACGACCCCGACGAGGACCGGCTGGCGGAGCTCGAAGGACGGTCGGGAGCGCTAAAGTGGATTCTCGTCGCCTGCTTCGGCTATCAAGGGTTCAGCAACGCGAAATTCGGCCGTATCGAGTGTCACGAGGCGATTAATGCATTCGCTCGCGAGATTCTGCTGACGGCGAAACAGCGGCTGGAAGCTGGCGGCTGGCGCGTCGTCCACGGCATCGTCGACTCCATCTGGGTGACGCCGGACCCTGACGTCGACGACGATGACCGCGAGGACCTCAAGACGCTCGCGACGGAGATCACGGACTGCGTCGAGATTCGGCTCGAACACGAAGCCCATTACGACTGGGTGGCGTTCGTGCCGCAGCGCGAGAGCGACGCCGGCGCGTTGACGAAGTACTTCGGGAAGGTCGCCGGCGACGACGACTTCAAGATCAGAGGTATCGAAGCCCGGCAGCGTTCGACCCCGCCGTTCATCGAGGACGTCCAGCGGGACTGTCTCGACCAGCTCGATGCCACGCGGTCACCGGACACGGTGCTCGGACGGCTCGAACAAGCAATCGACGAACTGCAGGCGGGCAACGTAGCAGTGGAGCGGCTCGTCGAGCGGAACCGTGTCTCGAAGCCGCTGGAAGGCTACTCACAGAATACCCAGAACGTGGCCGCCTTGAAGCGAGCCCGCGAGCAGGACCTAGCAGTCCACCCGGGCCAGGATATCGAGTACGTGGTCGTCGACGACGACAAATCCTCGCGAGACCGGGTCGCCCTCGCCCACGAAGAGATCGAGACCTACGACGCCTCGTACTACGAGACGCAGCTGGTCAGAGCCATCGAGAGCGTGCTTTCACCCCTCGGATGGGACCGATCCGACATTCGCCGGGAGCTCTCCGGTGAGAGGGACGCCGTTTTGAGCTCGTTCGGAGCCACCAACGAACTGTTGTAGTGGACCCCACCCCGGATTTCCGTCGTTTCGATCCAACCCCACGTTTCCGACGTAATTTTCGACCCCCCTCGTTTCCGTCGTTTCCTCACGCCCCACCCCGGATTTCCGTCGTCCGCACCCACTCAGTAGTAGGGGGTCACTACTCGCGAGTCCAGTCCTGCATCCGGCTGTCCTCGAGGATCGTCTCGCGGACGACCTGGGGATCTTCGATGAGTCGGTTCTGGAGGTGGATGCCGCCCACACTCCCCTTGTTGATCTTCTCGATTTCGACAACCCCGAGGAAGGCTTGCTCTTTCAGGATGTCGCGGAACCGGCGGACTGAGAGGATATCCATATCGAGATGGTTGCAGATGCGTTCGTACTGGTCGTACACCCGGCTCGTGAGGAACGAATCGTCGTTGCTGTTGACACTCAGCTCCGTGAGCGCCAGCAACGCCGCCTTCGCCTGCGTGGGTGCGCCGTTCACGAGTTCTCTGAACCGGTCCTTTTCGGCGTGCTGCTGTGCCTGGCGGACGTGTTCCTCCGTCACCTGCTCTGCTCCGGCCTCGTAGGCGACCTCCCCGGCGTGACGAAGAATGTCGATCGCCTTCCGAGCGTCGCCGTGTTCCTGCGCGGCGAAGGCCGCCGAGAGCGGAATCACGTCCTCGGAAAGGACGCCGTCCTGGAAGGCGTCCTCACGATTGAACATGATCTCCCGGAGCTGGTTGGCGTCGTATGGCTTGAAGAACAGCTCCTTGTGCTGGAAGCTGCTTTTCACGCGCTCGTTCACGTTGTCGACGTACTGGATCTTGTTGCTGATCGCGATGACACCGACGCTACAGTCGATTTTTCCCGCCTCCTCAGCGCGCGAGAGCTTCATCAGCACGCTGTCGTCGTTCATCAGATCGATCTCGTCGAGGATGATGATCACAGAATCGAATTGAGCGTCGAGCGTCTTCCAGAGGAGTTTGTAGTATTTCGACGTACTGAGGCCGGTGTGTGGGACGGAGATTCCAGTCGAAGATTCATCGTTCAGCTTCTCGGCAAGTGAGGAGATTGCTTGGGTCTCGGTATTGTCTTCAGCACAGTCGATATACGCTGTTCCAATCTCGACGCCATCCTGAGCGGCATTTTGAGCTCGCTGGCAGACGTGTTTTGAAACGAGGGATTTACCGGTCCCCGTTTTCCCGTAAATCATCACGTTTTCCGGGGAGTACCCGTGGACAGCACCGTTGAGACGTTTCGCGAGCTTCGAGATTTCCTCGTCGCGACCGACGATCCGGTCAGCCTCCGGCACGTGGCCGATTTTCAGGAGATCCTTGTTCGCGAAGATGCGATGCCCGGATTCAAAGAGTGGATCGTCGACAGAACTGGGTGAAGAGTCGGGCGTCATTGAATATCACACGGTGTGAGCGGAGGGAGTATAAATCTAGTGGAGAACACCACCCCACGTTTCCGACGTTCCTTGTCCGATATCAGCCGGAAAATGCCGTAATTCGGTGGAATTGGATTGCTGACAATATAGCCGCGTTTCCGACGTGAGAGAGGAAACCCGTAGACGGAAGCGTCTCCTCGATGTCGAATCCCGAACCCACACACCCCACGTTTCCGTCGTAATCACCGAACAGGTGGGGAGGGGACTCGAAGAAGACATCCACGACGAGATACCAAAGACGAGAGCGGCCTAGCCGTCCAATACTGGCCGTCTACAGAAGCAGCTGGAAAGGATCGTTTCATCTGAGGGGGCGAAGTTAGTAGTTCACAGAAGTTTTGGGTACTCCACGTGCCAGAGATAAGGTAGAGATCCGTTCTTCGACTGAGTCCTCATCCCAGTTCACCCAGAAGTTTCGTTGATCACTAACTTCGCCCCCTCCTTTGTCGAAGTACACTTAATGAACGTTTCTCAGCTATGCCACTTTAATCTATGTGTTGCAGAAGTTAGTTCATCTCTAGATTGGTTCTAGGTCAACATAATTAGTGGTTGCATACCACTATCGTAGCCTCTCCCTACGCCCTCGTGGAGAAACGACGGAAATGCGGGGGGTGTGGTCCCTTCGAAATCAGCGTCACCCCCTCCACCCACATCCAGTTACGACGGAAACGTGGGGTGGGTGTCCTCCCTCATCGAGTTTTACTCGTCCGGGTTGACGGGCCATCCATACTCTGCGGCATCTCGTCGAGTTCTGTCCTGAGCAAGGTATCTTCCTCCGGACCTGTTCTCAGAGCAATTTCGGACGAAGCGGGACGCCTTCCCATCTGGTGTGACAAGGCTCACAGAGCGAGACTAGATTCGATGGATCGTGAGCAGCTTCGACCTCATCCTCATCGAACTCCGCGAACGGCCGAATATGATGTACTCGCGGCGTATATCCGAGCTCGTTTTCGCTACGACCACACCCCTGGCAGGTTCGATTATCTCGCTCTAAGACCTGTTCACGCCGCTCTTTCCATAGCGGTCCATAGTTCGGGGTTGATTCCCAATCGTAGGTAGCTGTCTCCTGCTGCCATTCCCACTGACAGTCCCGACTGCAGAAATGGCGATCAGCTGATTCGATATCGTACTGAATCCGCCCGATTGTCTCGCCGCAGTTTGTACATTCTGTCTGTGGACGATTTTCTATCTGCCATCGTCCCCTACACTCGTTGCTACAGAACTGGTTTGTCTGATCGTCTTTGAGATTCCACTCGTATCGTTTGAAATCCGTCCCACAGTAGTCGCATTGGAGGACGACTCTATTGTCCTTTTGTTCAGACCGCCAATTCCCCTGACACGTCTTATCGCAGAAGTGGTGCTCTGCACGCTCCACTACCGACGGAGGTCTTGAGATTGTCTCACCACAGAAATCACACTCAACTTCGATGGGCATGGGTCGGCCTTTCGCCGCCCATTAGCAACCGGCATCACTGATGAATGTCCGGGGCTATTCGTCCGGGTTGACCGGCCCTTTATATTTGGACTTCACTGAATCGCCCTCCCGCCACTGCCAGTAGTAGTAGCGATTATCGTTGATCTCCTTGATCGTGATCGTCGCTTTGGCAGGAACGTCATCCGGGAGATCGTCCGGTCGCTCTTCGACCTCTTCTTGATCTGCCGACTCCTCGAGACGGGCCTCTCGCTCCTTGTGCTCGGCGAGCGCTTCGGCGTACGTCGCAACGTCTCGGAGCTGCTCCGGGTCCGACTCGTTGAGCGTGTTGACGATCTCCGTCGGGAGGTTCGCCGGTGGGGTCGGGGGTTCGTAGGACATCGGCTACTCTCGTGTTAACCAACACGGCCCACGAATCCATAGTTTTGTTGGTTAAGACGATGGAGACGACTCTCGTGCCTGCTGACTGTAACACTACTCGAAACTTCTTTATATACAAGTTTCGTACTATGTTACACCGTGCTCCGGCGTATCGAACTCGAGGTCCTCGCCACGGTCGACCGCGGCGACACGATCTCCGAACTCGCGACGAAGCTCAACCACAGCGAGAGCTACCTCTCTCGTGCCGTCGCCGACCTCGTCGAAAAGGGACTCGTCTACACGGAACGCGACGGGCGGCGAAAACGAGTCGTTCCGTCGGATGCTCGCGCCGTCGAACTCTACCGCGACCTCGTCCGCCAGCACTCCCATATCGACTTCCCCGAACTGCTGACGGGCAAGGCACTCGAAGTGCTGTACTACCTCGACCAGCCGCGAACCGTCTCCGAAATCGCTGACCGGAGCGACAACTACCGCAACACGGTTAACCGCGTCCTCAAGCGGTTTCGTGACCGTGGTCTCGTCGGGACGGCCGACGGCCACTACGAGTTCAACGCCGACTTCGACCGCCTCCACGAGTTCGCCCGTGAACTCGCACACCATCTACATCGTCAACGCCTCGAAGCCGTCGCCCCGAAGGGCACGATTCTCTGGGAGGACTACGACGAATTCCTCGCCCAGGCTGAGACGGAGATCGACGCGGAGGCGTTCCACGAAACCGGCCTCGCTCGGTTCGCGGCCTTCGACCTCCAGTTCCTGCTCACCGGCCACCGCTACTACGTCTACTCCAAAGACCTCGACGCAGTCTCGCCGGCGGAGCTCTGCTGTCACACGCTGCTGATCGACGACGGCAGTCGCCACCGCTCGTACTGTCTCCTCCTGCTCAGCCACGTCGACGTCGACGAGGCGGACCTCCGAGAGCAGGCGGCGAAGTATGGCCTCGAAGACGAAATCGACGCCTTGCTCCGCTACCTCGAGACGCACGGCGAGGTCGACGACGACCGGCTCCCGGAGTGGGACGAGTTCCAGGAGTTGGCGGCTGACTACGAGGTGCCACTACCATAATGAGACCAACATTCGGACGCGAGTACATCGAGAACGAATTCCAGCGCATCGGGGATGGCCTCTCAGCCCCGCTCACGGTCTACCTGATTGGTGGTGGCGCGATGTCGCTGCGCGACCTCAAGGGGGCGACGAAAGACATCGACCTGGTCGTCCCGGATGGCGACGCATACGGTCAGCTGTGGGCGGTCCTGATGGACCTCGGGTATACGGAGGTTCAATCGCTGGATCCAGATTACCGGGCGCTGGGGGCGACGAGCTGCGTCGAGAACGACGACGGGTGTCGCCTCGACATCTTCAACCAGCAGGTCGCGAACAAGCTCGTGCTCACCGACGGGATGCAAGAGCGCAGCGAGCCGTTCCTCGACACGGATCGACTGACGGTCCGGTTAGTCAGCAACGAGGATATCTTCCTGTTCAAGGCGATCGCCGGCCGCGACGACGACATCGAGGACATGAATATGCTCGTGCAGGCCGGCCTCGATTACGACGTCGTCCGGGCTGAACTCGAAGCCCAGATCGAACGCCTGGGGGACGATCAGTTCGCCACGTTCGCGAACGAGGCGCTGGTCGAACTCGAGGAGCGGTACGGAGTGACCACACCGATCGAGGACCGCGTCCAGGAGCTCACGAACAGGTACTACCGGGGGCTCGAAGTCCTCCAGGCACTCGACGAACCGATGACCGTCGACGAGCTGGCCGCGGAACTGGAGCTGGATTCTGAGGAGGTTCGGGACCGGATCGCGTATCTCTCAACGTTCGACCGGGTCCGTCGGGATGGCGACACAGTCCGTCCCGTGGAGTAGTCCGGTCACGACTACGGAGAGGGAAGGCGGCCGTCTGGTCGGGGAACGCGGCCCCGTTTGATCTCGTGATCGACGCGGCGCAGGTGCTTGCAGCCGCCTTCGGGTGAACGTTGCTGCCAGTCGGGACAGGTACACGATTCGTCGATGACGTCGACTTCGTACCGGTTCCCGGACGCAGACTGTACCTCGTAGCGGCCACCCTTCGAGAGGAGTGAGACGTCCATCGCTTCGGCGACGGCACGCTTCGTGCGGGGCTCAAGATCGTCCTCCGACTGTGCGTTCTCGTCGACGACCAGTCGGTCGCGAACGTCGCCCGTTCGGCCACCGTCGGGAGCGACGGCTTCCGCAGGCCCCCTGAGCCGCTCGTGGAGCACTTCCTCCACTGGGTGGCCTTTAGTGATCAACGAAACTTCTGGGTGAACTGGGATGAGGACTCAGTCGAAGAACGGATCTCTACCTTATCTCTGGCACGTGGAGTACCCAAAACTTCTGTGAACTACTAGCCATCGAGAATCTCGATCCCGGACGAGCAGACCTCAACGGACGTCTCGAACGTAGTGGTTCACAGAAGATTTAGGTGTATTCTGAGTTGGTAGGGCAATGACAGGACGAGAGAAAGAG
>NZ_BAAABL010000014.1:0-1781 GCF_039520965.1 Halarchaeum salinum | reverse complement strand
ACCAGTTCGATCTGATTTATCGACATCAGACGAGATTACGCGGCTGTCGATGTGATCGACTGAGTCTTCGTCCGGAACGACCAGCTCTCGTCGACGGACGCACTCGCGATACTCGATTCGATCAGTGACGGTCGGAGCTGGGAGACGAACAGCTACGTCAAGCGCGCCCGCACACTCCTCAACGACACGTAGACAGTATCGCCCGATGCCTGGTCTCGGCATCTGATAGACAGTTTCAGCGAGAAAGGCTTCTGCAGTCTGACTCCAGACGGTGTTTTGCCTCGGTGAGGTCACGAAGCCGTCGCGTGATCGCGCGCCACTCACTCAATCGGTCGTAGGCCTCACCAAGGTCGTCAGAGTCGACGTCCGCGAGTACGACAGCGTCGGGCGAGGCCGCCTCGAAGGACGCCGCAAGGTCGCGTTCTCGCTCGCGATACTCCCCGATCGCGTCCGCGATCGCCTCCGGCGTCTCGAACTCCCGCATCAGTTCGGTAATCCGGCGGAACTCGACGTACGCCTCATTACGCACGAAACGTACCGGGTCGTCCGTAGCTTTCTCGAGGATGCCGCGTTCGACGAGCCACTCGAGATGTGGCCGTACCTCCGCCGTCGCGCAACCCGCCCGCTCCGCAATCTCCATGACCGACGTCGGCGCCGTCAGCGCCATCCCAACCTCGGAGGCGCGCTCCGCCACCGTTCGCGCTTCCAGCCTCGTCTCCCACTCCCCAGTGAGGTCGAGATCCGGCGGGGTTTCCTCCGACATTACTCATCACTACGTCGTCGACCCCCAGTAGTTTGTGGGTGCTCGGCTTGCTGAACGGCAGAGTTGGAAGCGGGTACCGCTCGCTTCTTCACCGAATTTACTGGAAACGGTGGTGTGTCGAACGCTCCAATTAGTGGTCTAAACACCCTTGATAGACCGTTATCCACCGGTCTCGGTGAAGTGGCGCTCGAGGCGGGCACTCGGATCGCGACGACGGGTGAGTCATCGCGTCAAGCCCGACTGGGTGGTTCGATTCGCGCTTGACGTCGGCCTCCCTCGTAGAGGAGAAGAGTCAGTCAGTCGTCAGCTGTGTAGGCTCCGCTCCGGTGTTCGATTCGGTGAACTTCAAGGACGAGCGCGTCCCGGTCAAGGACACACGCAAGTCGATACTGCCCGACGCGAAGCTTCTCGAACGGGCCACCAGTCAGTGGTTCAAGATAGTCGTCCGGATCCCGCCATGGGTCGTCGACAATCTCGTCAAGCTTTGAAACAATCCGATCCTGAACGTGGTGTTCCAGATTGTCGAACTGCGTGGCAGCGCGTGGTGTGAACTTCCACGTCCACTCGTCATCCTTACTCCCCATCCGTACCGTCGTCCATCATCGCCAGCACGTCCTCACGAGACACAAGCTCCTCGTCCCCAGTCCGAAGTTCGTGTTCGCTTGCGGCAATCTGCTTCCAGCCCTCACGCGAGAACTCCGGATGCTTGACCGCGTCTCGCGCTGCATAGCGGAGGAATTCACTTCGTGAGTTGAAGCCTTGTTCTTCCCACGTCGTGTCGATATCATCAAGGAACGCTTGCGTGAGTCGGAGATTGACCTGGACAGTCTCCGGCCCATCCCCCGTTGAGCGTTCGGCATCAGACATGATATACTAGTGCTTTACGTCCGTATATTAGATAAACATTCCCCACGAGAGTCTAGCCTCCCGTCAGACACTGGCGGACTCATTTCTGAGTGTGCTGTCCGGTTCGTACCAGACTCACAACGGCAATACGCCGATTAGGGGCACACTCGGT
>NZ_BAAABL010000013.1:0-12955 GCF_039520965.1 Halarchaeum salinum | reverse complement strand
CGAGGTAGTACGGGACACCGCCGAGGACGCCCCACGCGAACACACGGTCTTCGGGCGTGTAGGCGTCCGGGAGGAACTCCTGAGTGGCGGTGAAGTCAAGCGGTCGGAGGTCCAGTTTTACGGTCGCTCGGCCGTAGAGTGGACTGTTCCCGAGGAGAGCAGCTTCTTCCATCATGCTGATCGATGAGCCGACGAGAACAAGCGTTCCAGACGTCTGCTGGAAGTGATGATCCCAGAGGCGCTGGATGACGGAGGGGAGACTCCCGTCAGCGTCGATGAGATAGGGGAATTCGTCTAAGACGACGACCGCGTTTTGGTCACCGAGATAGCCGAGGAGTGCCTCCCAGTCCCGCTTGATGTTCGTGATGCCAGGGAACGTCTCGGCGGCAACGTCGACGAACTCGTCGAGTTGGAGCTGTGCAGTGGTCTCAGTCCCCTGATAGACGACGGCGTCGTCCCGATCGCGGAGCGAGTGTTGAACGAGTTGGGTCTTTCCCAGACGCCGACGACCGTAGATGACTGCCAGCTCGCCGCTGTCGGATTCGTAGCACTCCCGCAGTCGCGAGAGTTCCGCATCACGGTCCACGAAACGCTCCATAGGTATCAATCGCCGCCCACCAATAAAATACCCTTGGATAGCCTAATTCAAAATTGTCTATTTTAGAATTGGCTAATCTAGGTTCGGGGAAGCGTCTGTGCTGTAATACTACCCAGGAGTGGTTTCGCGACTTCAATGACTACGGTCTTATGACCTCTGGCGACGTCAATATCTCCTAAGAAGGCGGCTATACGTCAAATCGAAGATCCATAGTACTCTGTCCTGGCGACGCAATCATGAAGTTTGTCTATCAACAGCACCAAACGGCATCCTCCTACAGGCCATATCTATGGTCTATAGAATTATCCTATGGGTTTGGTCTATATCTGTCGTGCGTTGCGATTGATCCGGTTCTGATTGGCCTCGCCAGTCTCGTCGAGGAGGTCCGCGTCGAGTTCCGCGAGTCCGACCCGGCAAATGAGGCGGATGAGTTCGGCGCGATCGGCTTCCTCTCGGTCGACGTCGCGACCGAGTTCCTCTTGGGCCGTGGCGACAATTTCGGTGAGACGCGCGGAATCCTCCTCCAGGTACGCGAGGATCGCAGCCATTCCCGGATCGTAGAATGACACCGAACGCGAGATATCGCCATCGTGCACCTCCGTGAGGTAATACTCAAGGCGATCGATCGCTTCCTCGCGCGGATGGGCGTCCGCGCTGATTCGGTCGCCGCCAGCGGTCTTGCTGTTCTTCTTGAACTCCTCGATCTGCCGTTCGCGTTCTTCGTCGTCCATGATTAGCGGAGTCGCTCGTAGAGTGCTTCGGCGTTCTCGCTGAACGCGGCCTTCGCATCGGCGCCAGTCGAGGTGAGTTCGTCCTCGTCAATCGCGAAGAGCGTGTGACCTTCCTCAGTGGCTTGCGCAACCTGCTCGGAAGACACCACCCACTCCGGCGCGAGTAGGTCGCCAAACTCTTCCTCAAGCTCCTGGTGCTTTCGCTTGGAGAGGTTCCGACCGCGCTGATACTGGTTGAGTATCAGCATCGCGAGTCGGGCATCAATATCGTATTCTTCGCGGATCATCACAAGATCGTCGCGAAGCCCACGCGCCTGTTTGACTTCGAGTTCGCCCGGTAGTACTGGAGTGAGGACGTCACGGGTGGCCCAGATACCGTTATACGTGAGATTGTTCGGGGCGCCTGGGAGGTCGAGGAGGACGACATCGTACCGATCGGTCGGCTCGACGGTCTTGTCGAGAAATCGGCGGAGTCGCGAGTAGCGCTCCTGGGCATTGTCGACGTTTCCGAGGTCCGCGTCCATCGTGTCGAGCGATTCGTGTGCCGGAATGAGATCGACGCCTTCGCTGGTCTCGTAGACGAGTTCGTCGAGCGCGGCTTCAGGGCCGCCGAGGATGTCGACGAGTTGGCTCCAGTCCTCCTCCATCGTCGTCGCGATGTTCGGATATGCGTCGTCGTTCGCGACGTCCGCTTGAACGCTGTCGTGAATGCCGAAGATCGTCGCGAGGTCGTCCTGCTTGCCGGCGAGATCGAGGAGGAGGACGTCGTGGTCCTGCTCGACGAGCGCGGCACCGATGTGGGCCGTGGAGGTCGACTTCCCAGTTCCCCCCTTGGCCAGATATGTTGAGCAGCGTTTCGTGGGCATATGCATCAATCCGACACACGCACACGGCATATAGATTTGGTCTATAGATATAGTCAAAAGATAGTAGAAAAATATAGTCTATAGATCTGGGAATAGATTTTGACTATAGATAACAACCACAGATGTTGATCAGAGAGGGGTCGAGAAGTTGGGGAACTCCTCGCGGAAGCCGACTGAGTAGTGACTAGAGTCCAGTAGAACCTGTTTCGTCTTCTGCGCAACGCTCGAAGAGCAGATCGAACGCTGAATGTTTGTAGAGAACTGCACGACAATCTCGACAACGAGTGAACTGTGCCTTCTCGGCATCCCAAAAGTCGGAGCGCAGTACGACAGCTTCATCCCGGGAACTATAGTGGCCGCCAGATGTCGAGATGTGGTTGAACTCTTGTCCACCACATTCCGGACAGGGGTCACTAAGACTGCTCCAATCGTCTCGCTCAACACAGGTTATCTCGTGTTCGTCACCGCTCGTGTCGATGAATTTCATCGGACGTACCACTGTGAATTTCCTCCACCTACTCGGAGGATAGAAAAACACGTCGTGAGCATCGAAAGGACATATTATCGAGAGATACGCGATCTCAACGGGAGTAGGTTACGCGAGAATGGAGCAGTTAATCAGAACACAGTTACACCCATCTGATGTTCGTCTAGTACTCTATCGATATTATTTTGCACTTCCTTAGAGAATACGGATCCGTGTCTCTCGAACAGCAGCCCGCGTCATCACTCGCCGACGCCGGGGAACGGACCCTCCACATCGGCGGCGACCGGCCCATCCGAATCAGCACCGGCCATCGGCTCCGCCATCACGACGGGAAGTGCAGTCGCCCCCACGGCCACAACTACGATATTTCCGTCGAAGTGACTGGCACGCTCTCGGAGAACGGCTGGGTCGTCGACAAGGGCGACGTCACGAACGTCATCGACGAATGGGATCATCGCTTCCTCGTCGAGACCGGCGACCCGCTCGTCGAGGCCTTCGAGGCCAGCGGCGATTCCGATGGTCTCGTTGTCCTCGAATACCCACCGACGGCTGAAGTAATGGGTGTCCTCCTCGAGGAGAAGCTCCACGAAGCTCTCCCGGACCGTGTCTCCGAGATCTCCGTCTCCGTCCGCGAAACAGCCGAACTCTGCGCGGAGAGTTACTGATGCCCGTCAACTCGACCGTCGACTCCGATCCGTCGACCACAGAGACGTCTGACGCCGCGGAGCTCCCGATTAACGAGTGCTTCTACTCGCTCCAAGGTGAGGGCACGCTCGCCGGCGTTCCAAGCGTCTTCGTGCGCACGAGCGGGTGCAACCTCCGATGCTGGTTTTGCGACTCCTACCACACCTCCTGGGAGCCGACGCACGGCACGATGACTCTCGAGGACATCGTCGAGGAAGTCGAGTCCCACGAGAAGGCCGACCATGTCGTTCTCACGGGTGGCGAGCCGCTCATCCACGAGCAGTCGGTCGACCTTCTCGAACGTCTCGACGAGTTGGGGTACCACACGACCGTCGAGACGAACGGCACCATCTATCGCGACGCGCCGATAAATCTCGCGAGTATCAGCCCGAAGCTCGCCTCCAGCACGCCTACCGGAGAGAAGGATCCGAAGGGCGACGGCGAGTGGGCCGACCGCCACGAGGAACGCCGAATCGACGTCGACGCGCTCGCCGATCTCGTCGACGCTTACGACTCGCAGTTGAAATATGTCGTCACCGGCGAAGACGACCTCCCGGAGATTGAGGACCTTCTCGAACGCATTCGGAACGCCACCGCGACGACGATTCCAGACTCGGATGTCCTCTTGATGCCTGAAGGGACGACGCGCGAACAGTTAGACGACTCGCGGAACACGGTCGCCGAGCTCGCGATGGAGTACGGCTACCGCTACACACCGCGCCTGCACGTCGACCTCTGGAACGACGCGCCCGGTACCTGAGACGATGACACAGCACTCACGACTCACACAGACCGAAGACGGTATCGACCGGGAGAAGGCCCAGCGAGCGACGCGCCTCCTCCTCGAAGCACTTGGCGAGGATCCTGACCGGCCCGGCCTCCAAGACACGTGGGAGCGCCGCGTCCCAGACACCTTTGCGACGCTCACCGAAGGCACGCAGAGAGAGGCGAAGCCGACGATGCGGACGTTCGACGCCGAGAGCGAGGACCTCGTCGTGAAGACGGGGATCCCGTTCTACTCGCTCTGCGAGCACCACCTCCTCCCCTTCCACGGCACCGCCCACGTCGCCTACCGACCCGGCGAGGAAGTGGTCGGCCTCTCGAAGCTCGCGCGGTACGTCCGCTGGCAGTCCCGCCAACTCACCATGCAGGAACGCCTCACGAACGACATCGCGTCCGGCCTCGCCGATGAACTGGACGCACCCCTGGTACTCGTCGAAATGAACGCCACCCACCTCTGTGAATCGATGCGCGGTATCGAGACTGAGAGCACCACAACCACCCGGACGACGATCGGTGATCCTACCGATGTCGAACGCGAGCGGTTCCAGGCAGCCGTCGACCGCGCGGAGGGCCAGCGATGAGCGACGAAAAACGCGCCGTCGTCCTCGCCTCCGGCGGCATGGACTCCGCGACCGCTGCCGCCGTCGCCCAGGAACGGGGCTACGAGCTCTACCTGCTCCACACGAGTTACGGGCAGCGCACCGAGGATAAGGAGTACGCGTGCGCGAGGGAGCAAGCCGACTACTTCGACGCCGCGGACTTCCTCCATCTCACCACCGACCATCTCTCGAAGGTCGGGGGCTCCTCGCTCACCGACGACGAGATGGACGTCGAAGAAGCGGACTTGGAGAGCGAGGAAGTCCCCACGTCCTACGTGCCGTTCCGGAACGCGAACCTCCTCGCAATGGCCACCTCCTACGCCGAGGCCAACGACTGCGACGCCGTCTTCATCGGCGCACACTCCGAGGACTTCTCCGGCTACCCCGACTGCCGGCCCGCGTTCTTCGACGCCTTCCAGCGGGTCGTCGACGTCGGCACCAAGGACGACACCCAGATTAGCATCGAAGCCCCCTTCGTCGACTGGTCCAAGACCGACATCGCCGAGAAAGGCACCGAACTCGACGTCCCCTACGAGCACACCTGGTCGTGCTACCGCGACGACGAACCCGCCTGCGGCACCTGCGACGCCTGCGCCTTCCGCCTCCAGGCCTTCCGAAACGTCGGCGTCCGCGACCCTATCGAGTACGCCGAATGCCCCGACTACACCGAAGAGTGAGCGGGGTTACAAGGAGAATAACAAGAAGGACGACGGTTCGAACTGTCGAGTTTCAGTTTTTAAGTGATGGTTTGTCTGTGAGCGAGTGAGGAAACGAACCGCAAGTAATGGTAAACCAATATTTGGTATCGATACCCGTATTACCCCATGGTGACATAATCCCCGTAGAATACTCTATTACGATGAAATCTAATGCTGCGCTCATCCCGAGAGGCCGTAACATCCATTCTGCTGGCGAACTGAACACCGACTAACGATGGACGAAGAATCTGCACAGGTCTTCGTTCCACCACGTGAGCGATGTTTTGAACGTCTCCGTCTCGCCCGTTTCGGCGAGACGGTGACGTGTCTTCACTGCGGAAGTGACGAGGTTGTCAAGCGAGGAACCACAGGCAAAGACGCTCAAAAAGGGGCGAGGAGACTTCGACTCAGACAAACCACCGGTCTTGACACTCGTCCGTCGGGATGACGGACGAGTTCGATTCGTAGTCTGCAAAGACCTCGAAGATGCTGGCGAAGACATTGCTGAGTACGGTGATGGTAGTGTCATCCTCTGTACCGACGATTACACGATCTACGATGGAATCGAGGACGAGGAGGGGGTGGACGGCCACCTGGCCGTCACCCACTCCGACACCTACGTCATCGGTGATTCTCACACAAACACCTGCGAGAACCGCCACAGCTTCCTTCGCCAGTGGCTGAAGAAGTTCCGTGGTGTCTCAAAGCACCATCTCCAGAAGTATCTCGACTTCCTTGCACTGAAACTCAACTCATCCAAAGACTGGTTCGAGAAACTGCTATGTTACGATGTATCGGGATGAGCGACCTTAGATATGTGTGAGTCTTCGGTAGGCTCCTTGCGACCAAATCGTATTCCGGATGAGTCCACTAGTCAGGTTCAGACACCTCTATCGATTTGCGCGTGATAGGCGCAATCACACCAGCCCCACACCACTATCGATTTGTTCGGAGTGACTGCGACGGGTCGCACCTCTATCGATTTGTTCTCTCGGTTGGTGAATCGAGCAGCACAAGAGAGCGTCAGTGTCGGTCAGTTCGTAAGTTGCGCTCGGACGACGGTTCGGAGTTCATCGTCCGCAACGCCGTCAAGACGAGAATCTTCACGGAGTGTCTCGATGATCGTCTGAGGGTTCTCCTCGAAAGTGAATTCAAGATAGCTCCCCGAGTGAGGGCCCTGGCTCTTCCGCCCGGATTTCACCAAGGAGTACGTCGTAAGCTCCTTCATCTTGTTGACGTACGTTTCTTGGTAGTGCTGGTCAGCATCAAGTGTCTCCGTAATGTACTGATAGACACGATACGCTTCGGTACTCTTTGCGGCCGTATTCTCCGTCTCACGGGCGACTGCCGCGGTCGCGAAGAGGCACAGTTTCTTCTGCGTGCTGATTCCGCGGGTAACCTCGAGAACACGATTCTTCACGACTTTATCTTGGGCAATTCGAACGTGCTCCTCGCGGACTTGGTCAGCACCGTCGCGTTCTGCGATAGTACCGGCAGTCCGCATTAGATCAATCGCGATACGCGCGTCACCGTGTGTCTGGGCGGCGAACGCAGCGGCAAGGGGTATGACGTCCTCACTAAGAGCATCGTCATGAAAGGCGTCTTCGCGGTGTCCGAGGATTTCGCGCAGTTGGTTCGCGTCGTAGTCACTGAAGTGAACGTCTTCCGGCGTGAACGAGCTAAGTGCCCGGCTCCCAACATCCTCCATCATTTTAGTGTCGTTCGAGATAGCGGTGACGGCGACATCGGCTTGCAGGTCGTCGATGCTCCCGGTACGAGTAAGCTGGTAGAGAAGGCGGGAGTACGCTGGTTCATCGATATCACGGCGACCGGTGAGGAGGTCGAGTTCATCGAGGACGAACATCACGGAGTCGTAGTGTTCGTCGATGAGCCGGTAGAGTTCGCGCCACTTCTTCTTAGTCGGGATGCCGTGCTCGGGAATCTCGATCGCCACGTCGGCGTCGTCCGCAACGGTGCGAACTAGTTCGTAGACCGCGGTTCCAAGGGTGCCGACGTTCTGGCAGTTAAGTTCGATGACGCCGAAGCGGATGTCACGGGTGCTACAGAGGTCAACGACGTTCTGGCAGACGGCGTTGATGATGAGCGACTTCCCGGTTCCAGAGGGTCCGTAGAGGAAGAGGTTTGGGGGGCACTCGTTGTTGATCGCGACGCGGAGGTACTGGGTGATCTGTGTGAGCTGATCATTGCGACCGACAATCCGGTCCTCGTCGACGATTTCGTCCGGGTCCAGAAGACGACGGTTACGGACCAGACTGGCGGCTTCATCTTGCTCGAGGATGAGGTCCTTGATAGAGCCCGGATCGCCAACCGGGTCGTCGGAGTCGGGCGGCATAGACGATCTAACTCAATCCCACTACTAAATAGTTACCCCTATCGATTTGTTTCCGGTTTCTAAAGCACCTGAGGCGGTTAAAATCGACGTTATCAGGATTAAGATGTTGACCGTCACCGATTTGTTCGAGTGGCGTCTGATACTAGCTGCTACACCCTCACACCCCTATCGATTTGTTTTGACCGTACGAGTGCCCCAACTACTTCCTCAAGAATCTCGTAGCAACAGGTGAAGAACAGCACGACAAGCCCAATAAGAATCTCTGTCTCTTCTCTTCTTCTAGACTAGTACTAGCTAGACTAGAATAACACACCCCTATCGATTTGTTCTACCCAGCTGCGATCCGCCATCGTATCTGGAAATTATCAATTCTTCCTTGTGGTGTGATCGACTACAAGCGCCACCCTCTAGAACAAATCGATAAGGGTGTCTGTACCTGGGCTAGCCGTCCAACAGCTAATCTTCAGTAGAATCCTTCTTAGCGTATTTCTCTAGCCCTTTGATGACTATTTCCCGGTCTCTCTTCCCCTGACCCCAACTAGTTCAATATCGCTACCCCCTTCCAATCCACACGAAAAACAAATCGATAGGGGTGTCTGTCTCCCCTCCTCTCGGTACCTACTCTCCGTCTTCAACGGGCCCTTTGTATTTCGAAGTGACCTTGTCACCCTCCCGCCACTGCCAGTAGTAGTAGCGGTTACCGTTGATTTCTTTGGTGGTGAGCGTCGCTCGTGTCGGAACGTCGTCTGGCAGCTCTTTGGGACGATCCTCTACTTCGTCCTGGTCTTCCTCTGCAAGTCGAGTCTCTCGCTCACGGTACTGGGCGAGCGCGTCGGCATAGCGCTCAACCGCTTGGAGCTCCTCCGCTGAACAGCACTCTATCGATTCGACGAGGTCGCGTGAGAGCTTCTGTGGTGGTTTCGGTGGTGAATCGGACATCGTGTAGTCGTCTTAACCAACAGACACGGGGATTGCTTAGATGTGTTGGTTAACGCTCTCAGGCAATTCTTCAATCTCGAGTAGAACGGGCCCTCCGCCGAGATTAACTCAGGCTCCGATCTGTCCCTGTCAACTACCACATTCTGATACCCTCACCCCTACTTATATGTGATCGATGGACGAACTCGATGCTGTATGTCGGATCTTGTTGTCAAAGCTGCGGTGAAGGATGCACTGGCAGAGAAGAACGTTGCTGGCGATTTCTACGAGGCGCTGGACGAGGAGGTTGAAGAACTGCTCGAGGAAGCAGCGGCACGCGCTGAGGCGAACGGCCGCAAGACGGTCCAGCCGCGCGACCTCTAGATCGGCTCGCGACGCTCTTTTCATAGTGCTCGCCCGCTAGCTGGGTGTTTTCTTTACTGTTAACCAACAACACCCTGTTTTTCACCTTCGTGTTGGTTAACTCTCCTACTTCGGAGTTTCGGGAAGTCGGCCATCCGGCCGCGGGACTTGTTCGTGCTTAATCTCGTAGTCGACGCGGCGGAGGTGCTTGCACCCACCATCGGGTTCTCGCTGCTGGTAGTCCGGACAGGAGCACGTCTTGGCGATCACGTCGACGTCGTAGACGCGTCCGGACTGCGAGCGAACTTCGTACTGGCCGCCCTTCGCGAGGAGTGAGACGGCCATCTCTTCGTCGAGTGCGCGTTGTGTCCGTGCTTCGAGGCCTCCCGTCTGCGCTTGGTCGCTCACGGCTTCGCGAGCTCGGACGTCGCCCGCACAACCCCCGTCGGGCGCAACGGCCTGTGTGTCTCGTTCGAGGCGCTCGTCGAGTCGGTCCTCGACGGGATGGCCGATTGGCCAGCAGTAGTGGACCTCGCGACGACCTCGGTGGTTGTAGGCGCCGACGTCGACGGCGTCGCCCGACCAGCCACGCCACGCACCGAGTGCGCCCATCACGTCGCCGACCGCGCGCGGGATGTGTGCGACATCGTCGGGGTAGAAGACGCGGAATCGCGTGCGGTCCTCTCGGACGGGCATTTCGCTCCACCAGGAAACCATTGACCGCCAGGTGTCCGCCATCGCTGCGTCCCTCCCGTATCCAACGGTTACGTCGACTGTCGGTGAGGGCTGGTCGGCGTCGCCTTCGAGGAGACGGAGGACGGCATACCGTAGGTATTCGTGGAGCGAGTTAGCGACGCCGTTCGCGACCGCCGGGTAGTCGTTCGCGACGTGCACCGCTTCCTCTAGGAGCGTCTCGAGATCGTGTTCTGGCATTGTTCGAAAGCGGGGGTCTGTGCGCCCCGCTCCTCGCGGGCGCCAACAAACTTTAACCAACACTCGCATCGGAATCGCGCAGACTGTTGGTTAAGAGTGTCTGGAAGCGTGGCCGCTCTCTGTACTCCGTCTTGCAGAACCGGGTTCCCAGTTCCGGTGAGTCGCGGGCGCCTGAAATAGAGTAGGCTGGACTCAGAACGCGCCTTTAAGCTCTACAAGTGCGAGTATGATAGCAATAGCGCCGAATAGTAGGCCGATTGTGCCGAGGAGTTGATTTCGCGGAACGACGGTTGTTTGTGACACGACGAGCAGGGCCATCAATATCACGTGGAGGGCAAGCAGGCGGTCAGTCCGGTCTGACATACCACACCTATTCAACAGTCCGACATAGCCGTTCGGTTGCACTCTCCTTCATACCGGCTGCTTCATCGACTCCGACTGAAGAGTCCATATTGTCAACGGCCGATACTCCGACTGCTTCAGGACGGATAGTGAGAATGACCTACAGGTCGACGTACTGGTTTTCCCACTCGCGGCGGGCTTCGAGTTCGCGGCGGCCGCGTCGCGTGAGGGTGTAGGAGTTGGTGCGGTCGTCGATTTTGCCTTTGTCGACGAGCCCCTCCTCGACGAGAGTGTCGAGGTTCGGATAGAGACGGCCGTGGTGGACTTCGCTCTCGTAGTACGTCTCGAGCTCAGCCTTGATAGCGAGGCCGTGCTGCTCGTCCAGTCCCGCAATAACGTAGAGCAGGTCGCGCTGGAAGCCAGTAAGATCGTTCATTGCCCCTATTAGGACTTGTCTGCATATCAGCGTATCGGATACAGCCGCCTCGGTCTGGATTTTCGCCATCACACCGGCTTTCGCTCTCACTACTATTGGATAGTTGACTGAACAGGGCGCCTCCTAGTGTGAGGAGTTTGGGTCGCTATGCGGTCTTTGAATCGACGACGTCGATGAGTTGCTCGGCCGTCCGGCTAATGCGGCCGAGTCGCTCCCGGATTGCCTCCGGGTCGTCGCCGGCCCAGGCGGCGAGGTAGAACGACGAATTGCTCGTGTCGAGGCCGTAGTGGCGGCCGACGATGTACGCGACGGCCTCGGCTTCGAGTTCCTGCTCGGAGCGCGCCAGTGGGTCGCTGATGGCGCCATGGAGGAGTGCGTGTGCGAGTTCGTGGATGAGCGTCACCGCGAGATCCGCCTCGTTCGCACGATTCCGAACCTCGACGACCGGCCGTTCGTCCGCCCCACGCGGCTTGCAGATGCCTTCGGCCTGTCCATGGATCCACTCGTCGGTGTCGACGATGCGCACCTCGACGTCGAGTTCGGCGGCTGCGTCTTCGAGGACGGTGACGAGGTCGCCGGCGTCGCCCGTCGCCGCCGTCTCAAGCTCGGGGAGTGGCTCGCCCTCGGTCTGCGAGACGTCGAAGACCGACGCCGGCCGAAAGCCGACGAGCCCCTCCGACCACTCCTCCGGTGGCGTCTCGTCGTACTCACAATCACTCCGTTCGTGGTAGTTTGGCGAGTTCCCACACTCCGGGCATTGCGTGGTGATGATCGGTGCCCAGATCCAGATGGCGCGCTCGCCCTCCTGGACGTGCCGATCGAACTCCTCTTGCCACGCTCGGTAGCCCGCGACCTTCGTCGCCTCCGGACACTGGAGCTGGATTAGGAGGGTGTTCCGGTAGGAGTAGTCGTGGAACCGACTCTGCACGTCCAGCCACTCTTGGAACGCTTCACTTCCGCGTGCCTCCTCGACGTGCGTGATGAGGTCCTCGACCCACGCCTCGATCGTTTCGGTCATCGATTCACTTCGCGAGCTCGAATCTTCGAACGCGACTGCTGACTCCGATTGTGCATCACTCATGGATTTGTTCGCGACGACGCGCCTCGTGGGCGCGCCCGCACCCCTCCCGGGGCTAACAAACCCGATCCGCGAGCCGATGCCTCTCTTGGGGGTGGCCGATGCGTATCGAACCCTTCTCGTGCTTCTGTCAGCCGGACTGGTAAGGAGGATCGAATCAACTCGTTCGCTGTCCTTAGTCAGACTGTCTGTCGGAATACGGCAACCCACCGGTGAAGGAGTGTTATGAGATCGCTTACTGTTGATCAATCCGACGTCGAGCAAGGTGCTGGAGACGCCACTGTCCCATGACTTACCCGTGTGGCAGTTGAATACAACCCTACACACCTCAGTATGCCTCCTGGAGATTCCTCCGAGCAGCAGACGGATGACGTCCACAGTCATCCGCCGATTCAGTGTGATGCGTGCGAGTCTGCGCTCCACTCAAACAGCAGTCACACGGTGTCCTTCCTGCTCTTGGATCAGCTTACGCTCCCGCTTGTTGGCTGTGATTCCCACCGTGAGCAGTTCACCTCTATCTGTGAATTTACTACCGAGAACACAGCTGAACTCCTAGATTATCGGCCGGCCAGCGGTCTCAATTGTCCCAGCTGCCATCTCGCACCCCATTCTCCAAACCAATCCGTGGTCCCGGTCCAGGACGGCGCCGTTGGCATCCTTGCTTGTCCAGAACATCAAGCAGAAATCATTGATCGGTTCCACACAGGCCTTGCCACGCAACAACAGCTAACGGAATCTCTCAATCCGACACAATAGGTCTCTCAGACCCGAATAGACAGATTCCATAGGTGGGGCAGGCCCAATGCCCCAGGGCTTAGCCCCGAGGCGGCTCACGCGTTCATGCCCTGTTTTTCTCACACCACGATTCGAACGCATTCTCAAATTCACTGAACAAGTTTCGGTGAAAGTCCCCAATATACGGAAGTGGACACCGTTGATCTCCGTCTGGTGCATGCGCTAAATAGTCACCAGCGCTATCAAGGTCGCCTTTCGGAGTTGCCTCGAAATCCCGCTTCTGAAAATATAACTGGTAGCAATCATTTCCATTCTGTGTCCCTTGGTGCTCAACTTTCAGACACCAATAAT
>NZ_BAAABL010000012.1:0-12327 GCF_039520965.1 Halarchaeum salinum | reverse complement strand
CTGCGTCGGGATAGGGCGCTAAATCAAAGGAGTTGAAGCGGGAGGCTGCGAGTGTCTATGACGCAAATCCCCCGCTTCACTGGGGAAGTTGTCCCGGTTGCTCAAAGAGTTACTGGCGATGGAGACGAATCCGCCGCCCCCGAAGGTGGCGGCGGATTCGCCGACTATGCACTCGTTTCCCTGCACTGTCTGCGGATTTACCTCGATACCTCCTACCGAATGACCATCGACCTTCTCAAGGAGATGCCACAAATAACCGGGGAGATCGGCCTCATAGTAGTTCACAGAAGTTTTGGGTACTCCACGTGCCAGAGATAAGGTAGAGATCCGTTCTTCGACTGAGTCCTCATCCCAGTTCACCCAGAAGTTTCGTTGATCACTAGCGAGGCCGATCTCCCCTCGCCCTCCACCTTGTGTAAGGCGTTCGACCGGATCAGTATGAGCGTCTGTCGAGTGCTGCTGCGCCAGTCGGCGCAGCTGCACGATCCCTCGAAGCACGGAGCCATTGACGCCACGTTCTACGAACGCTCAGCTGCGAGCCGCCACTACTGCCAGCGAACGAGCTACCGCGTTCAGAAGCTGAAAGTCACGAAACTCGTCGATACAGACTCTCAAGCCGTCCTTGACGTTCACTGCTCAACGAGCCGTGAAGGAAGCGACGCTGACCTCGCTGAGCAGATCGTCCGCTGGAACGCGGGCGATCTGCGGTCTCTCGCCGCCGATAAAGGATATGACAAACAGTCACTCCGCGAATCCCTTCGTGACCTCGGGATTCGCCCGCTCATCAAACATCGCATCTTCGCACCATACGACCACGCACACAACGCCAGAATCGACGAACAGCGCTACAATCAGCGCTCTATGACCGAAACCGTGAACTCGGCTGTGAAGCGCTCGCTCGGCTTCGCCGTGCGAGCGCGTTCGTGGTTCCGTGAGTTTCGGGAAATCGCGCTGATGTGTGTCGTCTATAACATCAAGCGGGCTGTGAAACAGTGAATTCTACCGCCGTATGGCGATTAAACACAGCCCTACATTGGCACGCTTCTTCTCACGGTTGATTCGGCTGTGAAATCGTGAAACAAACACCGTGGTAATTCTTCTATGACGCCCTCTTTGCTTAACTAAACACCGCCATTCCAGTGTAGATGAACCGATGGCCGTCGTCGTCGATATACCAAAGTTTCTTTAGGCTCCCCTAAATCGGTACGGGTAGTCAATGAGCGCCGAAGCCGACGTCTGCGTCGTCGTTCCGACGATCCGAGAATACGAGTGTATGCGATCGTACTTCGAGAACGCGCGGTCTCACGGGTTCGATCTGGATCGCCTCTTCGTCGTCCTGGTTACGGAGGACTTCTGCGATACCGACGGGATGCGTGAGATGCTCGCCGAAGAGGGCGTCGACGGCGCCGTCTTCGACGGGAACGCGCGCGAGCGATGGTTCGCCGAGCACGGCCTCGCCGAGTACGCACACCTCATCCCCGAGGCCAGTCATGCACAGACGTCATTCGGCCTCCTCTACCTCTGGGCGAACGACGCCTTCGACTATGGCGTCTTCATCGACGACGACACGCTTCCACATCCCGAGTACGACTTCTTCGGCACGCACCTCGCGAACCTCGACTTCGAGGGCGAAGTGACTACCGTCTCCTCCGACGAGCGCTGGGTGAACGTCCTCTACCAGGGCGATAACGACCTCTACCCGCGCGGCTACCCCTACTCGGCGATGGACGAGACCGTCGAAATCGAGACGACGCACGTCGAGGACATCGTCGCCTCCCAGGGTCTCTGGACGAACGTCCCGGATCTCGACGCCGTCCGCATCCTCATGGACGGCGACCTCCGAGGGCAGGCCCGCACCCGGACGTCGGCCGCGGACTTCGGGGAGGACTTCGTCGTCGCCGAGGGCAACTACACGACGGTCTGCTCGATGAACCTCGCCTTCGAGCGCGAGGTCGTCCCCGCCTTCTACCAGCTCCCGATGGACGACAACGAGTGGGAGGTCGGGCGCTTCGACGACATCTGGTCGGGCGTCTTCCTGAAGCGCGCGTGCGACGTGCTCGAGACGCAGATCTACAACGGCGCGCCGCTCTGCGAGCACAACAAGGCCCCACGCTCGACCTTCGACGACCTGCAGAACGAGGTCGCGGGTCTCGAGCTCAACGAACACGTCTGGGAGGTCGTCGACGGTGTCGGCGGGGACGCGAACTCGTATGCGGGCGTCTTCCGTGCGATCGCGGACGAACTCGCCGAGGGCGACTGGTCGGAGTGGAACAACGGCGCGTTCCTCACGCACTGCGGGGAGCACATGCGCGACTGGCTCGACTGCCTGAACGCCCTCGACGACGTCGCGACCGAAGAACCGCGGGCGATCGCCGCCGACGATTAGCGCGCGATCACAAACGTTTTATTCTTTTAGGCAACCCTAAAACATATGGATCGAGAACGCTTCACGGATCGCCGACGCTTCCTCTCCGCGGTCGCAACCGGGTCGATCGCCGGCCTCGCCGGCTGTTCCGATCTCCTTGGCGGCGACGGCACCGAGACGACGACCAGTACTCAGTCCGACGTCGAGATCCCGTCGCTCACGTCGTTCCGGGGCTCGGGCGCGCTCGCCAGCGGCCGCCCCGCGCCCGGTGGAACCTCGATCGAGGAGCTCCCCGACCTCTCCGGAACGCTCAACCTCTACATCGGCGGCGGCGAGGGCGGCATCTACTACCAGTTCGTCGAGATGCTTCAGGAGATATACCCTGACTTCCAGGTCTTCACGAGCAGCGCCTCCTCGTCCTCGCTCGCCCAGACCGTCGTCGAGGAGGTCACCGCCGGCACGCCCCAGGCCAACGTCTTCTGGTCCATCGACGCGAGCTCGCTCGGCTACGTCGCCGACAACGACGCCTACGAACCCCTCCCAAGTACGGTCGTCGAGCCCGTTCCAAAGTCGTTCCGCGGGGCCGACAACGCGTGGGTCGGCGTCGCCGGCCGCGCGCGCAGCGTTCCCTACAACACGAACGCGCTCAGCGCCGACGACATCCCCGAGACCGTCCAGGACTTCCCCGAGACGAACGCGCTCCAGGGGACGATGGGGTGGGCGCCAACCTACGGCGCGTTCAAGTCTTTCGTCACCGCGATGCGTATCCTCCGCGGCCCCGACACCACCCGCGAGTGGCTCACCGCCATGCAGAACAGCGGGATCGAGCGCTACCCCAACGAGTACGTCGTCTCTCAACGGGTCGCCGACGGCGTACTCGACGCCGGGTTCGCGAACCACTACTACGCGCTCCGTGTGAAGAACCAGCGCCCAAACGCGCCGATCGACCTCGCGTTCACGAGCGGCGACGCGGGCGCGCTCGTGAACGTCGCCGGCGCCCTCCACGTCAAGGGCAGCGGGAAGGCCGACCTCACGAACGCCTTCATCCGCCACCTCCTCTCCGCCGAAGCCCAAGAGTTCTTCGCGACCGTGAGCTTCGCGTATCCGATGATCCCGGGCGTCCAGCCCGTTGGCGGACTTCCCACCATCGACGAACTGACCCCCCCGGAGGTCGACCTCTCTGAGCTCTCGAACCTCGAACCGACGCTCGATCTGATGCGCGACGCCGGCGTGCTCGGATGACGATCGCGGAACGCCTCCGCGCGGCCGGCGAGCGGATCGCCACCGACGAGGGGGCGGCGATCGACACCGGCCTGACGCTGCTCGCCGCCGCCGTCGCCGCCGCACTCGTCCTCCCGCTCGGCTGGCTGCTCGTGGACGTGCTCTCGCTCGGCGGGCGTGCCGTCGACTTCGCGCTCGCACCGGTCACGCTCCGGGTACTCGCCCGCAGCGTCGCGCTCGTCGCCGTCGTCACCGCCGCGAGCGTCCTGGTCGGCGCGCCGCTCGCCGTGCTCACCGCGCAGACGACCGTCCCGTTCCGGCGCCTCTGGACGATCGTCGCCGCGCTCCCGCTCGCCGTCCCGAGCTACCTCGGCGCGTTCGCCGTCGTCTCCGCGCACAGCGCCCTCGATCCGTTCGGTATCCCGTTCCCCCGGATTAGTGGTTTTGCCGGCGCGGCCGCAGTCCTCACGCTCTACACGTACCCGTACGTCTTCCTCACGACGCGCGCCTCGCTCCTCTCGCTCGACGCGTCGCTCGTCGAGGCCGCGCGCACCCTCAACTGCAGTCGCTGGGAGGCGTTCCGTCGTGTCACCCTCCCACAGATCGCGCCCGCCGTCGCCGCCGGCGCGCTCCTCGTCGCGCTCTACACGCTCTCGGACTTCGGCACGCCGAACATCATGCGCGTCGAGGTGTTCACCCAGTTCATCTACGCCCGCTACAACGCATTCATGCGGGATTACGCCGCGCTCCTCTCCCTCCAGCTGTTCGCCGTGACCGCCGTCATCCTCGCCCTCGAGTCCCGGATCGGCGCCGACGACGCTGGCGCGTACGCGAGCAGCGGCCACCGAGGCGCACTCCGCATCGACCTCGGCAGGTGGCGCTATCTCGCCCCGCTCCTCCCGATCGCCGTCGGCGCGCTCGCGCTCGTGCTCCCGGTCGGGATCTATGGCCTCTGGCTCGTCCAGCGCGGCCCCGGCTACGCTGCCGGCTCCATGGCCTTCTCGTGGTCGTACGGCTGGCACTCCCTCTACGTCTCACTCCTCGCGGCCGGTGCGTCCGTCCTCGTCGCCCTCCCCATCGCGCTCCGGTCCGCTACCTCGAACTCGCGGCTCGCCGCGCTCGCGGATCGCGCACCCTACGTCGGCTACGCCGCGCCCGGAATCGTCCTCGCAATCGCGCTCGTCAGCTTCAGCCTCGACGTCCTCCCTGCGCTCTACAAGACCGTCCCGCTGCTCGTCTTCGCCTACGTCGTCCGCTTCGTCCCGCAGGCCATCGGATCGATCCGGACGTCCACGCTTCAGGTGGATCAGCGCCTCGTCGAGGCCGCACGCACGCTCGGGCGCTCGCGCTTCGAGGCCTTCCGGTCCGTCACCCTCCCGCTCATCATCCCCGGCGTCGCCACGGGCGCGGCGCTCGTCTTCCTCACGTCGATGAAGGAACTCCCCGCGACCCTCCTTCTGCGTCCGTTACGCTTTGATACGCTCGTCACCTACATCTGGCGCGTGAAGGAAGCCGGACTCTACGGGCAGGCCGCCATTCCAGCCTTCGTGTTGATCGTCGTCTCCGCACTCTCGATGGCCGTCATCCTCGCACAGGAGCGAGACCGCAACGCCGAGACTGAGAGCCGACCATGAGCGAGGGATACGAACGCGCTGCACGCTCGACTCGCGGTTCGACCCGCTCAACCGACCGCTCGGACGAGCGCGCCGAGACGGTCGTCGAACTCGAGAGCGTGACGCGATCGTTCGCCGCCGAGACCGCCGTCGCGAACCTCTCGTTGCGCGTGCACGAGGGCGAACTCCTCACACTGCTCGGGCCGTCCGGGTGCGGGAAGACGACCACGCTTCGGCTCCTCGCCGGCCTCGATCGACCCGACACCGGGACAGTCCGGGTCCGCGGCGACGTCGTCGCGGACGCGGAGCGCTTCGTCCCGCCAGACGAACGAGACGTCGGCCTACTCTTCCAGAACTTCGCGCTCTTCCCCCACCTCTCGGTCGGCGAGAACGTCGCCTTCGGTATCCAGGACCGCTCCAGCGAAGCGATCGACGCACGCGTCACCGAGCTCTTGGAGCTCGCCGGGCTCGCCGAATACCGAGAGCATCGCCCCGACGACCTCTCCGGCGGCCAGCAACAGCGCGTCGCGCTCGTGCGCTCGCTCGCGCCCGAACCGGACGTTCTCCTTCTCGACGAGCCGTTCTCGAACCTCGACGTCGCACTCCGCAAGGAGATGCGCCACGAGGTCAGGCGCATCCTGAAGGCGACGGGCGTCACCGCGATCTCGGTCACGCACGACCAGGACGAGGCGCTCTCGATCAGCGACCGCGTTGCCGTGATCGAGGACGGCCACCTCGAGCAGGTCGCCCCGCCGGAGACGCTCTTCCAGCACCCCGAGTCGCGGTTCGTCGCAGAGTTCGTCGGCGAATCCGGTTTCGTCACCGGGCATTTCGACGGCGAGACGATCGACACGCCCGTCGGCTCGCTCGACATCGATCGGCTCCACGGGCTCCGCCCCGCGTACGACGAGGCAGCCCTCGACGTGCTCGTCCGCCCGGACGACCTCGTCGCGCGCCCGGTCGGGGACTCGGAGGCGAACGGTCGGATCGTCGACCGCCAGTACACGGGTCCGTCGTTCCGCTATCGCGTCGAACTCGAGACCGGTGACACCGTCTACTGCGGGCACAATCACGCTGAACGCTTCGAGCTCGATCGACCCGTCCGCGTCGAGCTCACCGCGGACCACTCGCTCGCGTGGTTCCCCACTGAGTGAGATGCGCGAGCGCCACTGGCGGTTCCTCGTCGGCCTGCTCGCGCTGCTCGGCGCGCTCGCCGTGTGGGTGCTCGCGACGCGGCTCTTCCCGTATCACTCGCTGAACCACGACGAGGGCGTCTACCTCCAGCAGGCCGCGATGCTCCTTGAGGGCCAGTTCGTCCTCCGCCCCCCGATCGAGGACGCGTTTCGACCGTGGTTCTTCGTCGACGCCGGCGAGACGCTCTACCCGAAGTACGCGCCGGTGCCGGCGGCGATGTTCGCGCTCGGGGAACTCCTCGGCGGCTATCGGCTGGCGCTCGTCGGGATCGCCGTGGGGATCGTCGCGCTCGTCGCCGGCGTCGCCCGCGAGGTCTTCGACCGCGAAACCGGCGTCCTCGCCGCGGTGTTCGTCCTCTGCTCGCCGCTGTTCCTCCTCGACTCGTCGGTCTTCCTCCCGTACGCGCCGACGGCACTCCTGAACCTCACGTTCGCCTACAGCTACCTCCACGCGGACCGGACGCACTCGCGGCGGTGGGCGGCGCTCGCCGGCGTCGCGATCGGGCTCGCGTTCTTCGCGCGCCCGTACACCGCGGTCCTCTTCGCGACGCCGTTCGTCGTCCACGCGCTCTGGACGCTCGGCACCGAGGGCCGCATGGCGCTCGCGCGGCAGGCCGCGACGGCGTCGTTCGGGCTGGCGGGCGTCGCGCTCGCGCTCGCCTACAACGCCACACTCACGGGCTCGCCGTGGGTGTTCCCCTACCAGGCGTTCGCACCGCTGGACGGGCTCGGGTTCGGCCATCGGCGAATTCTCAACCACGAGGTACAGTACTCGCCCGCACTCGCGGTGCGCGCGAACGCGACGGTCGTCGAGGCGTTCCTCACCGACTGGGTCGCGGGCGGCCCGCTCGGGAGCGCGCTCACGGCGCTCGGCGCGCTGTTCGTCGCCCACTCGCGCCGGTGGCGCCCGAGCGCTCGCGAGGCGGTGCTCGCCGGCGTCTTCGTCTCGATCGTCGTCGGCAACGTCTACTTCTGGGGGAACTTCAACATCCTCGGTGTGCTCGAGGAACCGGGCGACGGCCTGATCGCGGCGCTCGGGCCGTACTACCACTTCGATCTCCTCCTGCCGATGGCGACGTTCGCGGCAGTCGGCGCGCGCCGCGGGGCGCACACGGTTCGAGCGGCGCTCGAGCGCCGACTCTCGACGCGTGCCGCACTCGCAGTGACGGCAGTCGCCCTCGTGGTGTGCGCGGGCGCGTTCGCGGGCGTGACGGCCGCCGACGTCGATGATCGCGTCGAGCGGAACGCGGCGGTGACGGACACATACGAGACGGCGTACGAGCCGTTCGCGAACGGGACGCCACGGGACGCCGTCGTCCTTCTGCCGTCGACGTACGGCCCGTGGCTCAACCACCCGTTCCAGGCGCTGCGGAACGACCCCGGTTTCGACGGGCGGACGCTCTACGCGCTCAACGACCGACCGTTCGCGGTCGCGGACGCGTTCCCGAATCGGACGCTCTATCGCTACGGCTACCGGGGTGTGTGGGCGCCGACGGAGGGATCGCCGACCGCCGCGCACCTCCAGCGAGTCCGCGATGTCACCGGATCCGCGGTCGAGTTGAACGCGACCGTCGGCATCCCGGATGGCGCGGTCGGCGTCACGGCGCGGGTCGCAACGGACGACGGGGGCGCCTACTACGTCACGCAGAACGCCTCCGACGAGCTCGCGCTCGCGCTGTCGGTCGCGGATGGTCGCGTGCGTCTCGACGGCGACGTCGCACCGGTGGGGAACGCGTCGCTCGGGGTCGACGGCCGCGACGTGGTGCGCCTGACGGTCTTCGTCGATTATGGGCCGAGCGGCGGGTTCGCGTACCGCTTCGACCTCCCGGTGAACGCCACGGCGGACGGTGTGCGCGCGCTCTCCCCACGCGTCGAGCAGTGCCGGAACGCTCGGACGTGCGGGGGTGCGGCGACGTACGTTCCGTCGGCGGCGTCGGACGGTGTGTTCGTGCACTCGCGCCTTGTGGCCCGCGAACGCAACGTCTAAGTTTAGGCCTGCCTAATCCGCAGCCGAATGGAACTCACGCGCCGGGACGCCCTCGCGGCGCTCGCCGCCGTCGGCGTCACCGGCGGCGCGCTGGCGTTCGCCGACCGGGGCAACGGGCCTGACTCGACCGACGCATCCACCGGCCCGCTCGACGAAGGGACGCTCGACGCGCTCGTCGCCGCCGCGGACGTCCTCTACCCGAGTGCTGTCACCGATAGCGAATCGTTCGTCACGGAGTACGCGCGCGGCCGAGCGGCCGACGACGACGCGCACGCGACCGAGGTCGTGGAGGCCACTACCTACCTCGACGACTACGCGAACGCGTGGTACGACGCGGACTTCGCCGCGCTTGACCCGGAGACACGCGACGAGGCGCTGCGGCGGATGCGCGCCGACACCGCCGATCCCGATCCCGACGGGACGGACGTCGAGCGCGTCCGCTATTACGTCATCAACGACCTCCTCTTCGCGCTCTACACGTCCCCGACCGGCGCCGAACTCGCAGGCCTCGAGAACCCACCGGGCTATCCCGGCGGCCGTGAGAGCTACCAGCGGGGGCCCCAGTCGTGAGCGGCACCGTCGATCGGACGCCGTCGGATCGCGTCGACGTTTGCGTCGTCGGCGCCGGCCCGGCGGGCGCGCTCGTCGCGAACGAACTCGCGGGACGCGGCCACGAGGTCGTCGTGCTCGAGGCGGGCGAGCGCTTCGATCCCGCGGACCGGATTGAACGGATGGAGCGCACGATCCGCCCCGGGAACGGCGCGCTCTCGGTCTGGGAGATGGGTGGTGAGCGCGACGCGTACGCGTCGACGGGCGAGCGCTTCTACCCGCTCAATCGGGCGCGCGTGAAGGGCGTCGGCGGGTCGACGCTCCACTGGCAGGGGATGGTGATGCGCCTCCACGAGGGCGACTTCGAACAGCGCTCGCGCCACGAGGTCGCCGCGGACTGGCCGATCGACTACGCCGACCTCCGTCCGTACTACGCGCATGCTGAGTCGGCGCTCGGCGTAGCGGGCGCGGACGACAACCCGTTCGCGCCGCCGCGTGAGGAACCCCACCCGATGTCGGCGTTCCCGCCGTCGTACAGCGACTCCCTCTTCGCGGAGGCCTGCGAGTCGCTCGGCGTCGCGATGCACTCGGTGCCGAACGCGCGCAACTCCGAGTCACGCGACGGCGAGTCACCGTGCGTCGGCTACGGGACGTGCAAGCCGGTGTGTCCGTCCGGCGCGAAGTACGACGCGACGCGACACGTCTCGAAGGCAGAGGATGCGGGTGTTCGCGTCGTCGACCGAGTACCGGTCCAGCGCCTCGAGCACGACGACGCGGGCGAGTCGGTCGAGGCCGCAGTCTACGCGACGCCGGACGGGACGGAGCACCGACAGGAGGCTCGGCAGTTCGTCGTCGCCTGCGGCGGCGTAGAGACGCCGCGACTCCTCTTGCTCTCCGCATCCAAGCAGTACCCGGACGGGCTCGCGAACTCGAGCGGCGCGGTCGGACGCTACTTCATGGATCACCTGTACGCGGGGACGGGCGGCCGACTCGACCGGCGAACCCGCCAGAAGCACGTCGGCTTCATGACGAGCGGATGCCACCAGTTCTACGACGACCCGACGCGCGGGACCGCGGAGGGAATCCCGTCCGCGGACGCGCCGCGTTCTGCATACGCGAGCATCAAACTCGAGTTCTCGAACTATGCGGGCCCGTCGCCCGCGAGCGTCGCGCTCGACGCCGAGACGTGGGGTGACGACCTCCTCGACTCGATCCGGGACGCGTACGGGAACCACGTCGCGATGGGCGGTCTCGTCGGTCAGCGCCCGCGCCGGGAGAACTACGTTGCGCTCGATCACTCGACGACGGACGACCACGGCAACCCGGTGCCGGAGATCCACTGGCAGGTCGACGACGTGACGCGGCGCTCGCTGCGGCGTGCGAACGAGATTCAGCGCACGATCCTCGAGGAACTGGGTGCGGAGGTGACGTGGCAGGTCGGCCCCGAGGCGACCGGGCCGGCGTTCCACCACATGGGCACGACACGGATGGGCACCGATCCCGAGTCGAGCGTCGTCACACCCGAGTTGCGGACGCACGACCTCGGGAACCTCTGGATCGCGGGAAGTAGCGTATTCGTGACGAGTGGGGCGATGAATCCGACACTGACGATCGCGGCGCTCGCGCTCAAACTCGCGGACCACCTCGACGCGGACCTCCGATCGTTTTAGGCCATCCTAAAACTAAAGTGCGGGGGATGCCACGTGCGAGTAATGAGTCTGCAGACCAACGACTCCCCCGAACAGGACGACTACACCTTCAACGACGTCAGCGTCGTCATGGGGACCTACAATGAGGAAGCCGCTATCGAGACCGTCCTCACCGACATCGCGGACGTGACCGACGGCGCAGCCAACGTCGTCTGCGTCGATGGCTCAAGCGACCCGACACCCGAACTCGCCCGCGAGATGGGCGCGACCGTCATCGAACAGGAGCCCCAGGGGTACGGTGTCGCCGTCCGCGAGGCGATCCTCACCCCCGATCGCCCCGTCGTCGTCACTACGGACTGCGACGACACCTACCCGATGGAGCAGCTCCCCGAGTTCCTCGACACCATCAACGACGGCTACGACGTCGTCAGCGGCGACCGACTCAGCCGCGGTGCCGACGCCATGCCGGACGTGAATCGTCTCGGGAATCGCGCGTTCGCCCTCCTCGCGAGCGCTCTCGCCGGCGAGCGCGTTCGCGACACCACCACCGGGATGCGCGCATACCGCCGCGAGGTCGTCGAGGAGATCATGTGGACCGAGAACACCGGCCTCTCCGCGGAGCTCCTTATGCGACCGCTCATGCGTGACTACCGCGTCCACGAACTGCCGATCGACTACCGCGAGCGCGCCGGCACCACGACGCTCGACCCGTTCGCGGGCGGGGCCGCCATCGCGAAGTCCATCCTCAAGGTCGGCCTTGAAGAACACCTATGAACCTGCCATATTCAGATCCGGGATATTTTAACTGATGACAACAGACTGGCTGAGACAGGCAACCAGGATAGTTTTATGAGTGGTTACGGATTCGAGAATATCTGACCAATCGATCCACGTCCCAGTTGTTTCTCAAACATACTCAATTAGACGGCGCTGTTTAGTTAAGTGGGATCAAACAGGAGCGGCGCGTTCGATATCGGCTCCGAATTATATAGAACAAGGAGAATACCTGTGCCTTCAGGCGCAGGATGAATCCGACAATATTCTATGCAGTCCACCGTTCAATGGCACCTCTGAGTTCCCAATCCGTAGTTTCAAGTGGTGTTCCTTCGTCGCAGAGAGTAAGGTCAGGTCGGAACGGAGCGATTCCGAACGGCCTTCGGAGGCGGTCTACCCGCCACTAATGAGACAGTATCCGAAACGCCAACACAGTGAACACGAACGCAGAAACGTTCGCCTCGTGCCTGTTGGTCGAGCAAGCCCAAAGGTAACTCCGAGTCCGTCGAAGTATCAGCGCCTCCCTGCTGGCAAAAACAACAGATGGGAGGTAACGACATGGAGGATAGGAGTAACGGCGGTTTGGCACCGTCAGTCAGCCGCTGACCACGATGACTGGGTTAAACGGATTCCCGAAAGTGGCAGAATCATGGTTGCGAACCTGAAACTTCCAACGCTCGGGATTCCTGCGTCTTTAGGCGCAGGAGGATGTCAAACGAAGGGTATGTGGTTCAAACGACAGCAATTGTGTACACCTAACGATTAGCTGAATCACTCCTTTTCGCGACTGAGGGACTCAACCATGCGTTCTAGTTTAGCGAAGAATCCAGTCGCTGTCTGTTGATTTGATATCGTCGCAACTACCCGGTTGAGAAACCCGGTGGGAAGTATGACCTACAGCCCACCAGATTCAGTAATTGTTGACCGGATTCAAAGAGCCTTTCCTTCCGATGAGTTGCGCGAGCGCGCTCGCGCA